>JAUMYD010000165.1 GCA_030528765.1 Bacillota bacterium | reverse complement strand
GGGGCCCTGCTTTCTCCCGCCACCTCCCGGGACGATCCCGGCTGTCCCCTGCCGCAGCAGAAAAAGCCTTCGTGTGCTGCCACTCCTTCTGCAAAAAAGGCAGCCGTCCCCTTCCGGAAGCTGCTGCCGTCCCTATTCACCTGTCACATTCCGCTCTCTTTATTATCCGCTCTTTTTCGCTGCTGCCAGCAGAAGAGCCACAGCAGCAGCGGCCCGCAGCTCTGCAGGATCTGCCCCAGGCCCTGCGGTTTCAACAGCATCCGGCTTAGCCTTCTTTGCCTCTGCAGCCTCATCCCCGGCACCCGGGGAAGCAACAAGCTCCCGCAAAAGCAGATCCCTGCTGTTCTGCATTGCCACCCCCTTTCCGGCTGTTTCGGCAGCTTGGGGCAGAGATTGCCCGCTCCTGCTCCGGGGCAGAAGCTGCTCTGCCTCCGTCATATCCAAAGCCTCCAGCACCCTGCGGAACAGGGCCAGCCTGGCCCGGTCATCTGCCTGATAGGCCGGATCGCTGAGGGCCAGGGAATAGGCCTGCAAAGCCTTGTTCTTATTCATCTCCCGATTGGCCAGAGATTCCACAGCAGAGCCGCAGTAGATCACATCATAATCCCCGCCCAGATCCGTAGGATCCAGATGAAAAATCCCACTGTCCTCCTGGTTGAGCAGGCGAAAAGCCCTCTCCTCCCGCAGGAACTGCCGGTCCATGGAGATAAATTTACGGGCAATGGGCAGCATGATATCCTTCACCAGCGCATTGACCACCGTTTTAAAACGCAGAGAGGCATTGTTGTCTCTGGTCATGGTGGTAGTAGCTGTTTCGTTGGAATAAGCCAAACCCATGATAATATCATGGCAGCCGGTGGCATCCTGCATATCCTGCTTGATGCTGTTTTCATTGGCAAAGGCATCCGCAGGCAGGCTCTGCAGGTTGATCTCCTGCACATCATCCATATTCTCCACCTGCAGGATCCCATTCTGCCGCCAGATCAGGTCTGCATTGCTGAGCCCACAGCCCTTCCGCAGCTTCCACATACGCCGCAGAGACATGGAATTATAATCAATGCGCTGATTCCGGCTGGTGTTCAGCTCATCCTGCAGCCCGGCCAGGATCTCCGGAACGCCGATTCCGTAAAATTCCCCGGGAACCGAAACGAAGCAGCATTTATCATAGGGGTATTCCCCATGCCAGAAGGGGTTATCCTCATCCAGAGCGCACTGGCTCCGACCCAAAATCACCACGTGCCGCTGATCCTCCCAGTAATGGTGCAGCAGATAAAGCCCCGGATCCTCCGGATCCCCGAAGTGCTGTCTGCCCTCCGGATCCCCGCTCTGCAGCTTTTCCCAGTCGATCCGAAAGCCCCCCTGGGCCTCCAGATCCTCCAGCTGGCTGCGGCTCAGGTATTCCCTGTGCCCCAGGAAGCGTGCATCCTCGATCTGCTCTGCCTCCGGATCGATAAAGAAATCATAAAGAGACAGGGCAGAGACCATCGGGTCATCATAGATCACCTCCCGCTTCGTCTCCACCCGGCTGCTGGCATAACGCAGTGCCCGGCCGCCCTGATCCAGCAGCGGCTTGCCATCCCCACCCAGCAGGGCCTCCTCCACCTTTTTAGGCTGTCGCAGCAGTCTGGTCCGCAGCTTCCAGCCGGTGTAGGCTACCGCCGTCCCGTAGACGACCAGAGAACCCACGATCTGCTGGCTGATGAGCCGGGGCAGATCCATGCGGTCGTTCATCTGCCAATCCAGCAGGGTCTGCACATTTGCTGCCCGCTGCTGATCTCCTTCATTTCTGGGCAGGGCAGCAACATAAGGCCGGGAGGAAAAAAGACTTTCTCCCACTCTGGCCTTGATCACCTCGCACTGCATGAAGGTCTGCGGCACAAAGAGATTGCTCCCTTCCCGCTGCCGCTCCGTCCGGGAGCGATAACGTCGTTCCCAATCCTGCCACTGTGCGGAGTATTTGCTGTCCCGCTCCTGCTCTGCCCGACGAATCCGTCCGATAATGCTTTCCAGTTCTTTCTTTTCCATACGCTCCTCCTTTATAGTTTTTGCCTGCTGCCTAATAGCCGGTGGTACTGCAGCTCCCGTAAAAGTCCCTCCAGTCCACCTCCTGCAGCAGCGGGCCCCTGGCCTGCTCGCAGCAGACGGAAACCGCAATCGCCATGGCCATTACGCAGTCATCGTAGCAGCCGGGCTGGGCATTGCTGTGCCCCTTCTCATCATAGGCATAGCTCATACATTCCCTGATCAGCTGTGGATCCTGCAGGCGTTCCGCCCCCTCCCGGATCAGCTTCGCCAGCAAATTGATGGCCAGCGGCTTCGTACGGGATGTGGTGGAGAAGCCCCAGCGATCTGAGATCCTGCCTGTATCCGGGTCACGCTGCCGATACATACGCCCGTAATTCTCACGCTTAATGGCATTGATCACAGCAATGCCGTGGTTATTGGCTTCCGGTGCCAGCAGGGCTCCCTGGTAATAGCGGGCCAGCAAAACCGCTTCCCGCCCCAACAGATCCGGATCCATATGCCCCCGCCACAAAGCAGCCAGCTGCAGACTGTGTTTCTCCACCACGGCCATCACAGACCAGTCTCCACCGGCCAGGCCCTCTGCTACATCCACACCGATCACATATTCCTCACCGCTGCGGGCCTCCCGATAGATGTGCAAATATCCCCCCTCCTCCACAAACTGTGCTCTTCCGTTTTCCTCCACGATGCGCCCCCGCCTTGCTTCGGGGCTGTTCTGCTCAGCCCGCAGCAGAGCCCGCATATCAAAAACCGGGCGTCCGGAAAGAAGGAAGGCCTCCTCGTCATTGGCGGGGTACTCCTGGGCGAAGATGTTTTCATCCCCGCCGCAGTTGGCCCGAATGCACCAGCGCCGCCAGGCCAGCTGCTGCCGGTCCAGTCCATAAAGCGCTGCCAGAGCCTCTTCCTCAGGGCTGGCTTGAAAATCCGCATCCTCCAGCCGATACTCCCCATGGGCCCACCAGGGGAAGAAGAGGGGCACAAAGGCCGATTCCCCGGCCTTCGCCCGCCGCCATTCCTTATAAAAAGCACCGCCAACCCCGTTGGCAGTGCTTTCAATGATGATGGTGGTATCCGGCAGATTCGGAACGGCCTGCATCAGGGAGACCAATGTCTGCTCCGCATAAGGCCAGAAGGCCAGCTCCGAAAGGTGCAGATCCTGAATGGTGGCAGAGCGTCCTGCATCCTTGTTCCCCGCTGTTTCAATGAGTATGCGGCTGCGCAGGCCGGGCTCTGCCAGCTTTTCCTCCATGCGGCTGGAGGGATTTTCGAAAAGCAGCTCCTTGGCGTTGCTGGTCTTTTTCAGCGGCCGATGCTCCGGGCTGCTCATCTCCCAGAAAAGCTTGCTTTTGTTGAAGATATTGGTGGAGGCATCTGCCTTGTGGGCCACGATCATACCATTGTGGTTGGCCATGCTTGCGGCCCGCTGGTAAAACAGGGCGGCAGTCGCGGTGGAAAAGCCGATCTGCCTGGCCTTGAGAATGATGATGCGAACCGGACGCCCGGCTCGCCTCTGCCGCTGGATCTCCTGATACAGCTGCATCTGCAGTGGATTGAATTCCAGAGGCAGCAGTCGGCCGCTCTTATCCTGGATCTTCAGCTCCCTTCGGATATAATCCAGCGCTTCCTCTCCGCTTTCTTCGCAGTTCACCGCCGCCTTTCGCCCCGCTCGCTTCACCGGCACGGCTTCCGCAGCCTCTTCTGCCACAGCTGCCGCCTTTCGCCCAGATCGCATCACCGGCACGGCTTCAGCAGCCTCTTCTGCCA
>JAUMYD010000164.1 GCA_030528765.1 Bacillota bacterium | reverse complement strand
ACGGCTTCCAGCATGCCCAGGCATTTGTCCCCAACAACGAGTTTTACGCCGTCCATACCAGGGCCGCGCAGCCACTGGAAGAAGCTGACCCAGCTGGCCTTATCTTCTTTCATGCCCTCTGCTGCACCCAAAACCTCACGGCATCCGTCCTCATTTACCGCGATCGCCACCAAAATAGCAACATTTTCGTATTCTCTGCCCCAATTGCGGCACAGGTAAATACCATCCACATAGATGTACGGATACTTGCCGCCCTGCAAAGGACGGTTACGCCAATCTTCAATGTGGACGTAGGCCTTTTCATTCAGCTCACTGCTAGTAGCCGGAGCAACCTTGCTGCCCCACAAGGCCTCAGTGATCTCCTCCACTCGGCGCACGGAAACACCGGCAAGATTCATCTCGATGAATGCTTCTTCTACGCTGCTCTCACGGCGGCGGTAATGCTCGATAATAGCAGTCTCAAAGGAAACACCCTTGAGGAGAGGCATACGGAGCGTAACTTCTCCGGAGGTGGTGGTAAGGTTCGGTCATAGTGGCCGCTACGGTAGCCCTGACGAGCTTCATTGCGCTCATAGCGAGCTGCCTGCGTTAGCTTTTCTGCCTCGGCCTCCAGCAGTTCCTTGAGGGTTTCCTCTACGCTGCCGTGCACTAATTCCCTGATCTGACCCTTGATTACCTCCCCGTTTAGCTGTACAATCTTCTCGGACATGATTTGCTGTCTCCTTTCAGAATGCTGTCTCGCAACTTCATTCTACCGGGCTCTGCAAATCATGTCTCTTTTTATGCCTTTTTCAATTTGGCAATTTATTGTACCTTATCGAATTGACAATTCGAACTTGAAGAATATATAAAGCAAGACAAACCTGATAGAGCCGAAAAAAGTGAAGCTTGACAAACGACTATTTATTTTGTATTTTGATAGCATTATGTTTTTTGATGGCTTCACTGACGATACTATTCATATTATTATTTTCCTTCTCCAGGCCTTTAAAAATATTTTCGGAAAGGCGACGAATCCCCGATTCCCGCAGGATTCTGGGCATCTTCTGGATTGTCATCTCATCCTCTATCCGCAGCTTCAAAAAACGATCATTGCTGATTGCCTCGACTACCTTGCGAAGCCTGCTTTCGTTCTTCTCTGCGGAAAGACTAGGATCAATAATCATTCTTTCCAGTGCTCCAGCCTGCCCATTATTATCAATTCGGTCTGCTTCCATATGGTAGTGAAGTATATGCGCAACGATTGTCTGACGAGTAAGGGTAATTCTGTTCTCAGGATAAACAAATTTCCTCCGAAGAGATAAATGAGAAATAAATTCCGAATAATCATTTACCTCTTGATAGTCATACAGATGGAGAAGCTTATGCCGCATCGTATCAGCAGTAATAGGTTGCTTCTTGTTTTCTGTAATCTTCAAAAAATATTCCGATTTCTGTTCCTCATATTCTCGGATCTTCTGAGAATACGTTTTGCTTAAATTTTCATACACCTGAGGAATCTTAATGGATTCATCTGCCTCGACATAACGTTTCTTCAATTCCTTGACCGACCTAATGCGGCGTTCCTCCAAATCACTATTGCTGCAATTCTTCGGATCCTTTTTAAAAAGCAGGTAGGCCTCGCAATCTTTAATAATCTCCTCAATCAATTCCGGGGTACGGCCCTCCTTTTCGACTCTAGCTAATGTTTCCTTCAGCTTTCTGTACTGAACAGATCCAATTATATAAAAGGGGTCATTTTTACGAATAGCATGGTGCTTTAGGGAAAAATCATCTAAAACTTGCCTCCCCACACCATCATCTTTACGGGAATAGGCCAGCACCCAAAATAAAGGAGCCGGCAGTATGATTTCTTCTTCTTTGTCATTGAGTATGCCTTTATAATAGTTATAAGTAACGGATTCTATTTCTTTCTTTTCTTTTTGGAGTATTTCTTCAAATAAAGGGTTGACATATTTTTGCACAGGATCATTTTTTGTATATTCCCTATAGTCCTTGATCACCGTATCAAATTCTTTGACCAATTGATGCAGATCATCAATATTCAAAAGAGGAGGAAATCCGGTAGTGGTATCTTCGCAAAGCTCTTTTAAAAAGCTCTGCAGACGCTTAATGGAATTAATCAGCTTTTTCTCATGTTTATTATGGTTTTGCGTATTATCATAGTCATTTACAATTTCCGCAAATAATAAACTGCTCTGAGGCTCATAGTAGTTAGGCATGGCAACCTCCAATTATAAATTTCCGAACCAGCGTACGCTAAGAAAACTAGTCTATATGTGGCATTATAGCGCAAAGATAAATGGGAAAACAAGCTAAATTTCGCTAATCCTGCAAAGGTTTTTTCATCGTTCAAAAAAAGAATGCCCTAAAGGACAGGGAGCAATCCGCACAGATAAAAAAGATTCACAAATCAATTTTTTCGTGGTAAAATTAAATTTACGGCCTATATATCAGGTGTCAGTCATATTTTTATAAAAAATGACCTATAAAAATCATCTGTCACGCCTTTAAATAATCCAAAAATGAAGCTGAACAAAAAATCTACGAGCCGCAGGCTCGCTTTTATGCAGATGGGCATAGCGCCTGATTTAGGCAAAAGCCTCTGGAAAGGAGAAAAACGTGGGAATCAAAGAACTTTTTTCTGCCCGGGATATGACGGTAGGAGAGCCTTGGAAACGTATTGCAGAATTTGCTATCCCTATGCTCATAGGCAACTTGGCACAACAGCTCTATAATACCGTGGACTCTATCGTTGTCGGTGAATACGTGGGAGATAATGCTCTGGCAGCAGTAGGCAGCTGCCTGCCGATCCTAAATCTTCTGCTGGCGATTTTCGTCGGTGTAGCCACCGGGGCCGGGATCGTGATTTCTCAGCATTTCGGAGCCGGAAACCGTAAAGCGCTCTCTCTGGCAATCGGCAACTGCATCACTCTGGCGGCACTTTCCTCTTTGGGCATCATGCTTCTGGGCTCCGCCATAACCTGGCCGCTGCTGCGCTTTCTGGAAACGCCTCCTTCTGTCATCGAATGGTGTGCGGATTACTTAATCATCTTTTTCCTGGGATCTGCCGGTTTCACCTTCTATAACATTCTTTCCGGAATCCTCCGTGGAATGGGGGATTCCCTATCTGCTCTGGGCTTTCTGCTGCTGGCAACGGCACTCAATATTGGTCTGGATATCTGGTTCGTTGCCGGACTGGGCTTAGGTGTTCCTGGTGTGGCACTGGCAACCGTTATTGCACAGGCCGTTTCTGCCATATTCTGTCTCATCAAATTACTGCGGATGCGGAGTATTTTTGATTTGAACCTGAAAATGCTTCGTTTGCAGAAAACTTCTTCTCTGCGCATCATCAAGCTGGGCGTTCCCTCCGGCCTGACTCAGGGCATCATGGCCGTTGCCATGCTGGTGGTGCAGGCACTGACCAACAGCATGGGTGAGCAGGTCATGGCCTGCAACGTGATGATCATGCGAGTGGATGGCTTTGCCATGATGCCAAACATGACATTTGGCCAGGCAATGAGTGTCTATACCGGACAAAATGTAGGGGCAAGGCGGCTGGACCGAGTGGAAGCCGGCCTGAAGCAGGGTGGCCTCATGGCAATTTCTGTTTCCGGGCTGATCACCATCGTCCTGCTTTTCTTCGGGCGCTTCCTGTTTGATCTTTTCACTGATACTGCAGACTTGATGGATCTGGCAGTGCGGATGATGCGGATCCTGGCCTTTGGTTATCTCTGCATTGCGGTAACCCAGGTTCTGGGCGGTATCATGCGGGGCTGCGGTGATACCCAAACACCAATGTGGAT
>JAUMYD010000163.1 GCA_030528765.1 Bacillota bacterium | reverse complement strand
TTTTATTCTGCTTCTCTGCTACATTCAGGGCAAGCAGCTGCGGCTTGCGTTGGGCGAAAAAAAATTCCAGTGCATCCAGAGCAGCGTCCAGCTCCTTCGCCAGCTGCTCCACCAGGACAGCATCCTCATCATCCGCATACTTGGCGGCGATCTTCAGCTCCACAGCTGCGAAAAGACGGCTGGAGAAAACGGACTGATTAAAAAGGAATTCCAGATGCGGCCATAGGCTGCTGATCGCCATATCCAGGCGCAGAAGCGCACTGCTCTGCTCATCTTCCAGCATAAAGCCACCTTCTATGGCACGCAGCAGGCTCTGCCGGTCAGGAATAAAATAATAGGACTGCTTATCCCCATTGCGGAAAATATTGGGATACATGCTCTTCAGCCTTTCTTCATCTTTGGCCTGCGCGGGGGACTTCCCATCTTTTTCCTTTTTGGCTTTCACGATTTCTTTTTTGGGTAAGTTTTTCTTTTCCTCCATGCTGATACCTCCTTCTTCCGCAGTGGATTTTCTATAATGCAGCAGCAACAGAATGCCTTCCTGATGCTGAACAACAACCTCTGCTGCCTGAAAAACATTGCTCAGGGTCCGGCTGGAACCCGGCTGCAACTCATAATTCGCCAGCGGGTACTGCAAACCCTGCAAGCAAATGCCTTTTACCGGCCCGCCAAGGGGAAAAAGACTGAGCAGATCCCCGGGCTGCCCACTGATCCGGGCCTGCCCACGGCTATAGGCGGCCTCCATTCCGGGGCCGCTCAGCAGCACACGCTCCGGCCCATCCGCCTGCCCCAGTGCCATCTGCACATTAAAAAGCAGGTGATCCAAACGACCGCCCAAAGCCCCCATGAGCAGCACACGGCCACTGCAGTGGGCAAGGGCATAGGCCAGAGCAGCCTCCCCATCGGAAAAATCCTTCTCCACCTGGAAGCGGATACGCTCCACCTCCGGAAAGGAAGCCGAAAGGGAATCTCCATCCCCCAGCAAAAGATCCGGGCACAGGCCCAAAGCCGCCAGATGATCCGCGCCCCCATCCGCTGCCAGCAGCAGGGGTGGATCGGGACGGGCCAGCAGCTGCCGCAGCAGCTGCACCTCATCAGCGGCAGGGGCATCCCCAGCCAGCAGGATCACGGCTGCGATCTCCGCTTGGTTGCCATTACAAACGAACATAGCCCACCTCCTTCCACCGGCGATGCTGCTGCCCTTCCGGCGGCTGCCGGAAAAAGCTGTAAAAGCAGACAGATTTTCGGTTCTTTTTCTACGAGAAAGTATGTTTTACCAGAAATAAGGGAGATGTTTAATTAAATTATACTTGATTACTCCTCTTTCCGCAAGTGATATTTCCTCGAAACAAGAATTTTTTCGTCGTAGCAGCGGAAAATATTTTTCACCAGCTCCGGCTCCGGCTTCTTCCCCAGCAGAGCAGCCAGGGGGGCGATCAGCAGGCTGCCCAGCATGGCCACGGCCCCGGCATTGATGGAGCTGCTGATGCCCAGGAAAAGATTCCCCAGCGTGATGCCCAGGCCCCAGAAAAAGCTGGCCCAGACGCCCAGGCGGTTCATGCGTTTCCAGTAGAGGCCGTAGAGGAAGGGGGCCAGAAAGGCCCCGGCCAGCGCGCCCCAGCTGATGCCCATGAGCTGCGCGATGAAGGTGGGGGGATCCAGTGCCAGCAGCACAGAGATGAGGATGAAAAGCAGCACCAGGCCACGCAGCCAAAGGAGCTGGGCTTTTTCCGACATATTTTTGATAATGCTGCCCCGGAGGAAATCCAGACACAGGGTGGAGCTGGAGGAAAGCACCAGAGAAGCCAGGGTGGACATGGAGGCGGAGAGCACCAGCACCAGGGTAATGGCGATCAGTACATCCCCCAGAGAGCTCAGCATGGTGGGGATGATGCTGTCATAGGCCAGATTCCCGGCGGCATCATACTGCAGCTGATCCCCGTAAAGCCGGGAGAAGCCCCCCAGGAAATAACAGCCGCCGGAGATCACCAGCGCAAAAAGCGTGCTGACGATGGTGCCGGTGTGGACAGCCTTTTCACTCTTGATGGTATAAAATTTATGGACCATCTGCGGCAGGCCCCAGGTGCCCAGGGAGGTGAGGATCACCACGCCCAGCAGGCTTTTTGGGTCTGCCCCAAAGAAGCTGGCATAGGCCCCCTGCTGCCCCAGGGTGGCAGGGCTTTCAGAGGGAATGGCGGAAAGGGAGCCCAGCGCCTCCATGAAGCCACCATTGCTTTCCAGCACTGCGGCGATGATCAGCACGATGCTGCCCAGCATGATGATGCCCTGGATAAAATCCGTGATGGCAGTGGCCATAAGCCCGCCCAGCACCACATAAACCGCAGTCAGCAGGGCCATGCCGATGACGCAGTAGACATAGGGGATGCCGAAGGCCATCTCAAAAAGGCGGGAAAGGCCGTTATAAATGGAGGCCGTGTAGGGCACCAGAAACACAAAGACAATGGCAGAGGCCACGATCTTCAGGGCCCGGCTGCCATAGCGCTTCCCAAAGAAATCCGGCATGGTGGAGGATTCCAGATGCTTGCTCATGACCCGGGTGCGCCGCCCCAGAACGAGCCAGGCCAGCAGGGAGCCGATCAGGGCATTCCCCAGGCCGATCCAGGTGCTGGCAATGCCGTAGCGGAAGCCGAACTGCCCGGCATAGCCCACGAATACCACGGCGGAGAAATAGGAGGTGCCGTAGGAAAAAGCACTCATCCAGGGGCCGATGGAGCGGCCGCCCAGAACGAAGCTGTTCACGGAATCCGCCCGGCGGCGGCTGTGCAGGCCCACACCCAGCATCATTGCGAAAAAGACCAGAAGAAACAGGATCTTGATTGTCATTTTACTGCCTCTTTTCCTGAAATTTTCATTTTAGATAAAAAATCTGCACAAAAATCAGCTTAAAGGCAATAAAAAAGCAGGCCCCCTGCTGAACGGATCCAGCAAGGCCTGCAGGAACGGGCATAAAAAAACCCACCTGCCATATTACCATCCTCCCAACTATGAAATTCTACCGTAAAAAAGCCATAAAACCGTTCTGCAAAAGCCATTCTTCGGGAAAGATTTTAGCAGAGGGAAGGGATTTTGTCAAGAGCAGGGAATACCTTCTTTATAGGAAACGAAAGTCGGCAGGAAGGAGCAGGGCATGAAAGAGATACACTGTAAAACGAGAATTCTTCTGCATGCAGCGGAGGGGGATCCCCAGGAAAGCCACGGCTTTGGCCGGGGAACAGCCCTGCTGCTGGAGGGGATTCGCGCCCATGGCTCCCTGAACCGCACCACCAAGGAAATGGGCATGGCCTATAGCAAGGCCTGGCGCATCCTTCGGCAGACAGAAGCGGAATTCGGCATTCAGCTGGTGGATCGGGACGGTGCCCACGGCTCCCGCCTGACGGAGGAGGGAGAGTATTGGCTCACCCATTATCAGGAGATGGTGGAGGCTGCGGATCGGGCTGCCCGGGAGTTGCTGGAAAAATATTTCCGCAGGCAGGACTAGCCTCTTCCCCTGTGCCGCTGCTTCGCTGACAATCCCCCCGGAAGAAGATCACCCGGCCCACTGCGGTGGGTATACATAAAACACTTGCAGGGACGGCAATGTGATTTGCTGTCCCTTTTCCTGTATGGATGCAGCAGATGCCGCCTGTCTCACAAGGACTGCCGCTAAAGTTCTCTTGCTTCTCTTAAAACCGCCCCTTTTTGAAAAAAGGGGCACGAAAAACTTTAAACTTTGGGCGGCGGCAGGGAGCAAAGCTGCAGGCCAAATGATAAAAGTTTCTTGCTTCTTCTTTTCAAAGAAGAAGGGTTTTGTCTCTTA
>JAUMYD010000022.1 GCA_030528765.1 Bacillota bacterium | reverse complement strand
GCCGGCCTCATTGCGGGAGCTGCTCTCCGGGCCCGATCTCGGCCTTCTCCGCCTGTCGGGCTTCCCGCAGGCGCTGCCGCAGCTTCTTATCGCTCAGATCCAGTCCGAGTCCAGTTCCCAGCCCCAGAACAAGCCCCAGGCAGCTTCCCAGAAATACGCTTTGGAAAAGCAGCAGCCCAATGCTCAGCCCGATACTCAGCCCAATGCATATAAAGACCGAGAGCCAGGTGGAGGCAGGCCGTTCCAGCTCCCAATCCCGCTGTCGGCTGCCCTTTCCGTTCAGGCAGCGGAATTCGCAGCGCCGCAGCAGTGTTCGCCAGAGCGTATCTTCCTCACCCCGGCAGCGGTTACGGATGAAATAGTTCGTATCCCTGGAAAAGGCCCAATGCAGCAGCATGGTCAGAGCCTGGTGGCAAAGGTCATACTTCTTTTCCTGCAGGAGGCTGTTTTCCCCGGCCCGGGTCAGCAGCCCATCAAGCTCCAGTGTACCGTGGCGCTGCGGCCCCCGGAAGCAGAAATAGGCCATCGTTTTTTCGTCCTCCCGCCGTACTGCCTGCCAGAAGCTGTACCAGGGCAGAGGATCCTTTTTTTTCTCGCTTTCCCCTTGCTCCCCGGGTGCATGCCGGTAGCGCTCCAGTGCCTGCCCGGCCAGAAGGGAGAGCTCTTCCTGCTCTGTTCTTCGGGAAAGCTCTTCCAGCTCCGCTTCACAAAGAAGATGCAGAAGAATGATCTTGTTTTTAATGTCTTTCATGGCAAACCTGCCTTTTCGGAAATTTTGGGCTGCCCGGAAAGCAGGGCAGTCGGGTGCAGAGGAATTCTGCCCGGAGCAGAATGCTTTCCATATATAATATAATACGAAAGCCGGAGCTTGTCCAGAAAAAGCGCAGAGACTTTTGCCCTGCAAAGGGGGAAGCCGCGTCTGCCAGGGGCAGTTTTCGTTTTTCCTGCTGTGAAGAAAATTTTTTTTGCAAAAAAGAAAAATTTTTGCAAGAAAATCTTTGGAGCACTTGTATATATGGTGAAAGCAATTTTCGGTTTTTTTGAAGTTGCTTTTGGACTTCATCGGCAGGCGGCTGTCCACCGCCTCCCCCGGTGACCGTTCCGGCTGTGGCGTTCCTAGCGGAAACAGCTGTCCGTTGGGAGTTTCCATCAAGCCGTTTCAGGCCAGTTCTTTCGAAATGGAACGGCTGGAACCCTTTCAGGAAGGAACGGGGCTCCTGTTGCTGTTGTGGAAATGAAATCAGTTATTCCCGCTGCTTTGTCCCAAGGGCTAGGACGGGTTGGAGCAGCGAAGGGCCGGAGGTTCGGATCATCCCCTGTAAAACGGGGTCGCGCCCTGGACGCTGGCTTCGTCCGGCGATACGGGTGGTGCTGCGGGCTTGGCCGGTCAAAATTTATTATCCTATAGGAGGAAATCCAAATGAAGAAGTATCTGGTAGTTCTTCTGGCGTTGGCCATGGTCTTCGCTTTCGCTACCACCGCTTTCGCGGATGAAGCGATTCCGAACTATACCGACGTCAAAGCTGACACCGAGTTTGCCAACGATATTTATCGTCTGACTGCTCTGGGTGTTCTCGAAGGTAACAATGGCTGGGGCGGCGCTTATCGTCCTGCCGAATATCTGACCCGTGCCGAATTTGCGAAGATCGCTGTTTATATGTTCGGCGCTGAAGACACCGTCAATTACTATGCTTCCCTGAAATCCAGCTTCACTGACGTCGCCGAAGGCTTCTGGGCTGAAGGCTACATCAATGCAGCTCTGGATCTGGGCCTGATGAACGGCCGCGGCAATGGCATCTTTGATCCCCAGGCTGTCGTCACCACTCAGGAAGTTGCTACCGTCGTTCTGCGTGCTGTTGGTTACACCGATGATCTGCCCGGCGCTTGGCCCAAAGATTATGTGACCAAAGCCCAGAACGTCAAAGCGCAGTGGAGCGATGAAACCCTGTTCGACTATGTCGAATTCATCGGCCCCAATGCTGCTACCCGCGGCGAAATGGCTGCTATCGTCAACTACGCTCTGGATCTCTATCAGGTCACCTATGTTCCCGGTAACTTCACCGTGATCTACGGCGCCAGCGATGTTGACTCCGATGGTTATGCTTACGACACCCTGAAGACCAACGAAGAAGACCTCTTCGAATACTTCCTGGATGAAGAAATCATCACCAGCGGCAAAGTCACCTATGATCCCGTAAATGGTCTGGAATTCGAGCTGGATGTTGAAATCACCGCCGAATACACCACCAAGGTCACCCTGCTCTGGAACGTTTTCGAAGCTATCGAAGTTCCCGTCTGGTTCGAATACTGGAACGGCAAGCTGGTTGAAGCTGCTGGTTGGGGCTACGAAGATTACGCTGACGGCGAACTGCAGTTCAACGTTTTCTCCGCTGACGATATGCAGGGCGTTTCCGTTGCTGACAATTACTACATCTACGACGAAACCATGGACGGCGAACTCTGGAACCTGAGCGGCCGTGCTGCTATGCTGACCATGAAAGTCGATATGGATGACTTCGACAAAGAAGATCTGGAAGGCGTTGAGGTTGCTTTCGTTGACCTGCTGACCGATGTCGAATATGTCACCGACGGCACCAAGGTTGATGGCGTTAAAGTTTACAACGGCAACGTCTACACCACCGATGATGCTGATGATTTCGTTTACAACTTCGACGACTACAAAGACATGCGCTTTGGCGTTGTTGCCGATATCGAAGAAGACCTGGTTGAAATGCACAGCGGCGCTGCCGTCGTGGGCGAAAACGGCGTCTTCTGCCTGCTGGATGACTGCAAAAAGCATGACCTGCAGTTCGCCATCATCAAGGACGGCGTCATGGGCGATGCTTCCCTGCTGGAAGTAAACGACATCGTTTACTACGCTGGCGATGCTTTCGGTGCCGATGCTGACGAAGACGTTGAAGTCTATGTCGCATTCAGCCCCGTTGAAGCCAACCTGGAAGAACTGGCTGCCACCGCTAACAGCGGCATCGGCGAAATGACCGTTTCCGGCGTTGAATACAACTACAAAGAAAACACCCTGGGCGCCCTGATGAGCGATGACAAAGCTGACAGCTTCCAGAAACTGGATTATGACTACCTGCGCGAAATCCTGAAAGAAGAAGATGACGATGCAGCAGTCCTGTTCGCAGAAGCTTATGCTAAGACCTTCGCTGGTCTGATGATCTTCGATTGCTTCGTTGACAACACCACCTACGGCGTCATCGTTGACATCACCGAAGACAGCGCTCATATCGATGGCGACACCGAATGGATCTACGACACCATCACCATCTTTGGTGCTGATGGCGAAGAAACCACCTATGAATTCGACGAAAAACTGATCTGCACCACCGAGGCCGACCAGGTCGCTCTGGAAGCTCAGTTCAAAGTCGGTGACCTCGTCACCTTCGTGGTCGATGGCGATGAAATCGTTGCTGATTCCATCGGTCTGAAGACCGCTGGCCGCTACAACGGCTACAAAGTTGCTTTCGAACCCTTCGTCTGGGCTGAAGATGAAATGGACATCAACTCCAAGGGCGTCTTCCGCAACGACATGAAGGCTTATGAAACCTATGTCAACGGCGTTCTGGTTGAACAGAGCTACAAAGGCTACAGCATCGATGAAGATACCGTCGTATTCGTCGTCAGCACTGATGACTATGAATTCGATGCAGTCGAACTGGGCGATGCTGCTGACTACATGGGCAAAGAAACCTACACCCTGCAGTATGGTATCCTGGATCCCGCAGACAAGAGCGTTGACGTTCTGTACCTGGTTGATCCCGACAATACCTACAATGTTGGTTTCGGTCTGCTGACTGAACATTACACCAAGAACGATGCTGAATACGTTGTGATCGATGGCGTTGCTTACGAAGTCGAATACGACTTTGCTGACGTCCTCGAAGACGACGAAGTCTACTTCGTTGGTTACAGCGTCCAGAAGGACAAAGTTTCCTTCCTGTTCTACGGCATCAACGGCTACGGCGATGAAATCTATGAAGACGACGTAGTTGTTCTGGTTGATGAATTCGGTTATGGCTTCCATGACGGCAATGCTGCCAAGACCTTCACTCAGGTTGAAGCGATCCTCTCCGGCATCGTTGAAGACTATGAAGAAGTTGCTTACATCACTGACCGTGCTGATCTGGAAGACTACAGCTTCGCTGAAGATTGCGTCTCCTACGACATGACCGGCGAACATCCTGGCTTCAATAAAGAAGACTACAGCTTCGAGCTGGAAGACATTGATCATGATGACAACGAATTCGATTACATCATCATCTACGATGATGCTTATGAAGCCGAAATCGCTATGATCTTTGCCGTTGCTTACGGTAAATAAGTCTTTTCCGATTTGAATCTGCAACTTGTTTGCAGCGAAAGAGGGGCTCCCATTCGGGAGCTCCTCTTTTTTCCCCCTTTTCACGGCTGCGCCTGCCACGGCCCGGAAATACGGAAATTTCCTTGCCTTCCCCTGGGGAATGTGTTATACTATATTTCACCGAAAGGGGCCCTTAGCTCAGTTGGTTAGAGCATCCGGCTCATAACCGGACGGTCTAGGGTTCGAATCCCTGAGGGCCCACCATATATGCAGAGGATCCGAGCTCACCTTTTCGCTGAGTTCGGATTTGCTGTATTCAGCCGCCTCCGGCGTTTGGCGCTGCCCTGTCCGGTCTGCGGCAGAGGAAGGATGGATCGAATGATGGAAAAAATGCGGATCGCTGTTCCCACCCTTTTTGGTGTGGAAAGCGTGGCTGCGAATGAGCTGAAACGTCTGGGCCTGGAGAAGATCAGCGCGGAGAATGGCCGTGTGCAGGCGCTGGCCCGGCCGGAGGATATCCCCCGGGTGAATATCAACCTGCGAACAGGGGAGCGGGTACAGCTCCTGCTGGGCAGCTTTCCGGCCCGGAGCTTTGACGAGCTTTTCGAAGGGGTGAAGGCCCTGGAATGGGAAGCATTCATCCCCCGGGATGGGGCCTTCCCTGTGAAGGGGCACTGCCTGGATTCCCAGCTCAGCTCCGAGCCTGCCTGCCAATCCATCGTGAAGAAGGCCGTGGCAGAGCGCCTGGGACAGGCCTATGCCTGCCGGCAGCTGCCGGAGGAGGGCCCGCTCTACCAGATCCAATTTGCCCTGCTGCGGAATCAGGTGACGATGCTGCTGGATACCAGCGGCCCGGGCCTGCATAAGCGGGGCTACCGGGAGGCCGGTGTCATCGCCCCCCTGCGGGAGACCCTGGCTGCCGCCCTGGTGCTGCTGAGCCGCTACCACGGGCAGGATCTTTTCTGTGACCCCTGCTGTGGTTCGGGGACCATCCCCATTGAGGCGGCTATGATCGCTCGCAACCGGGCCCCGGGGCTGGATCGCAGCTTTGCGGCACAGCGCTGGCCCTGGCTGCCGGGAGAGCTCTGGAGCCGGGCCGCGGAAGAGGCCATGGATAAGGAATATCAGGGTGAGTATAATATCTGGGGTGGAGATATAAACCCCCATGCCATCCGGATCGCCCAGAAAAATGCTGCCCGGGCAGAGGTGGAGGATATCGTCCGCTTTGAGGTGGCAGATGCCTGTAAATTCCATCGTCGGGCAGCGGTGGGGCGCCTGCTGCTGAATCCGCCTTATGGTGTCCGCTTGCTGGAGCGGGAGGAGACCACCCGCCTCTATCAGGGCCTGGCCCAGGCGGTGGAGCGGCTTTCTCCCGGCTGGCAGTTCCATATCCTGACGGCTTACTCCGGCTTTGAGGAATGCTGGGGCCGCAGTGCGGATAAACGGCGCAAGCTCTATAACGGCATGCTGAAGTGCCAGTTCTACAGCTATCTCGGCAATGCGGCCGGGCCTGCAGCGGAGCAGTGAGCTGATGCTTTGCTCTGCCGACAAAAGAAGCAGAGAGGCCCTTGCATCCGCTTGCCCGGGGCGGGGCATTTCTCCGGCGAAGCAGGCCGAGCTGATTTTGCGGCCTGCTTTCAATAGGAATAAATGAATTGCACATTATTGGATTCTGTGCTATAATGTGCCTACCCTGATGCCAGATGGCGAGGAGACCCGCCGCTTTTATCGGGGAATTTATCGTGGAGGAAAGACTACATGCAAGTATTATATGAGAATATCTTGCTATTGCAGTGGCAGCAGGTGGTAATGTGGATCATCGGCGGAATACTGATTTATCTGGCGATCCGCAAAAATATGGAACCCACATTGCTCCTGCCCATGGGCTTTGGTGCCATTCTGGTGAATCTGCCTATGTCCGGCGCTGTGACCCAGATCCATAATGGCCTGGAGGAGCTGGGCGTAATCGATTTGCTTTTCAATGCGGGCATTGCCAATGAGCTTTTCCCGCTGCTTCTCTTCGTGGGGATCGGTGCCATGATCGATTTTGGCCCCTTGCTGAGCAATCCGAAGCTGATGCTTTTCGGCGCCGCTGCACAGTTCGGTATTTTCTTTACCCTGTGCATGGCCACGTTGCTTGGCTTTGAGATGCATGACGCTGCTTCTATCGCCATCATTGGTGCGGCAGATGGCCCCACTTCCATCTTTGTGGCAAATTTCCTGCAATCCAACTATATCGGCCCGATCATCGTGGCGGCCTATTCCTATATGGCCCTTGTTCCCATCGTGCAGCCCCCGGTCATCCGCGCCATCACCACAAAGGAAGAACGCCGTATCCGCATGCCCTATGAGCAGAAAAATGTCAGCAAGCGGACGCGTATCCTCTTCCCCATCATCATCACCGTGATCACTGGGCTGGTGGCGCCCCGCAGTGTTGCTCTGGTGGGCTTCCTGATGTTCGGCAATTTGATCCGTGAATGCGGCGTTTTGGATAATCTTTCCGAGACCGCCCAGAAGGTGCTGGCAAATTTGATCACCCTCTTTTTGGGCATCACCATCGCTGCCCGTATGCAGGCAGAGGATTTCCTGAATCTGCAGACACTGATGATCCTGGGCCTGGGCCTGGTTGCCTTCATTTTCGATACCGTCGGCGGTGTTCTTTTCGCTAAATTCCTGAATCTCTTCAGCAAGAAGAAGATCAACCCCATGATCGGCGCTGCCGGCATCTCCGCCTTCCCCATGTCTGCCCGTGTGGTGCATAAAATGGGCCTGGCAGAGGATCCGCAGAACTTCCTGCTGATGCATTCCACCGGTGCCAACGTCTCCGGTCAGATCGCTTCCGTAATCGCCGGCGGCCTGATCCTGACTTTCGTAGCCTAAAAGGAGGATCACAGCATGAACGAACTGTTCTTTGAAGCATTGGCTATCATGGGTAAGGGGATGCTGGGCATTTTCATCGTTACCTGCGTCATCATCCTTTGCATGGTGCTGCTGAACAAATGGCCGGAAAAGAAAAAAGAAGGGGAATGATCCCGCTTTTGAAGGCTCTATGAAAGAGGACGGAATTGCTTCCGTCCTCTTTTTTGTAGAAGCTTTCGGATTTTTTTGAAGAAATCTTTCTGTTTGCCGGGACGGGGCTTGCTCTGCTTGTCGAAATGGTGGTATACTGGACTTGTCGGTGGGGATTCAGCCGTTTTTTGCTGGAACTACCTGCCTGCGAAAAAGCCGGCTCCCGGCAAAAATAAAGGAGGAAGCTTTCTATGGGCATGGTTAAAGGTTTTATTCAGGAATTTAAGGAATTTATCAGCCGTGGCTCTGTGGTGGATATGGCCGTGGGCGTGATCGTCGGTACTGCCTTTAAGGGCATTATCGACTCCCTGGTCAATGATATCATCATGCCGGTCATTTCCCGGCTCATCGGCGGGCTGGATTTCTCCGAGTGGTTCATTCCCCTGGATGGCAATACATACCCCACACTGGCTGCTGCCAAGAATGTGGGCGCTGCCACACTGAATTATGGTTCTTTTATTACGGTCATCATCAATTTTTTACTTATGGCTTTGGTTATTTTCACCATGATCAAGATCATGAATGTTGCTGCGAAGAAGCTGCATTTTAAATCTGAGGAGGAAGCTGCCCCCACCACGAAGAAATGCCCCTTCTGCAAATCAGAGATCGCCATTGAAGCTACCCGCTGCCCGCACTGCACTTCCGAAGTGCCGCTGGAGCCTGTGGAATAAAGGCAGAATAAAAGAGAAGGTATAAAGATAAAAGAGAAGCGCCGGTGAGTCTGAATTGCACCCGGCGCTTTTTCTGTATGCTTCTCCCTGCTGGCTTTTACGGCGAAGCAGCCGGCAGTCTTTTTATTCCCGCAGCTTCTCGAACTGTGCTTCCACTGCCGCAGAAAAGTCCCCGTAATTCCGGGGCCATGCCATATAGCCGTTGGCACGGATGTGGGTATCACCCTGCATCCGAACGCTCAGCCCGAAAAAATCCCCATCCAGCACACCGGAGTCGCTCCATTGGAAGCCATGCCAGCGACCGATTTCATATTCCCGGAGCAAATCCTCCAGCTCCCGGGCGAAGCTTTCTTCCACCGGGAAGCTGAGTTCCTCTTCCTCCGGGACAAAGGCAGGCTTGATTTTTGCTATGTAGCCGCCATCCACATATTCCAGCGTATAGACCTGATCCGAATAGGCCGCGTAGCCGTTGGAATAATAAAAATCGAAGGATTCGATCTCCCGGATCTCTACATTGGAGCCTTCCAGCTTACCGAAAAGTGCAGCCAGCTCTGTGACGAAGGAAGAGTAATTTTTCGGCCGTTTCATGTAGCCGTCGGCCTCCAGGCTGTCGCCGTCCTGCATCCGGATGTTGAGCTGGAAACTGTCCCCATCCATGGCAAATTTGCTGCTCTTATGGAAGCCGTTCCATTTACCGATCTCATATTTCCGGAGCAATTCTTCCAGCTCCCGGACGAAGCTTTCGTTCACTGTGCAGTAGATGGCTTCACTTTCCGGGACGAGGGCAGGCTTCACGAAGGCGATGTAATACTCACCCGTATAGTCCAGAGAATAGCGCTCAGCGGAAAGGAGATCCATCGAATTCGAGCAGGAAAAATCGAAAGCCAGGACTTCCGTGATCTCGATCTCTTCCCTGCAGGCACTCAGAAAAGAGAGCAACATCAGCAATACCCCCAATAAAATGTATTTTTTCTGTCTCATACCTTCACCCCCGATTTTCTTTTTCTGCAGTAACTGCTTACAGTATAGCAAAAAAGAAAGGGCTGCACAAGCCGCCTCTTCCCGGAAGGAAAAAGCAGCCGGAAGAGAAAATTTTCTCTTCCGGCTGCTTGTTTTCAGCTTCTCCGCGGCACTTATTCTTTTGCGGTGCTGTTTCCCTCTGTCGGGCTGCTTTCCTCCCCGGCTGCCCGCAGCTCTTCCACCTGCCTGCGTGGGGACGGGCTCTCTTTGTGGAATGCGAGCTGCCCCTCTTCCAAACGAAGCAGGATACGGTCTCCCTCCCGGTATTCCCCGGAGAGGATGGCTTCGCTGATGGGGTCTTCGATCATCCGCAGGATGGCCCGGCGCAGGGGACGCGCACCGTATACGTTGTCGAAGCCTTCTTCGGCCAGGAATTTATAGGCATCCTCCTCCAGCTCCATGCTGAGGCCCTGCCGCTCCAGCCTGTGCTTCAGCTCCTTCACCATCAGGCGGGCGATATCACAGATCTGCTCCTCCTTCAGGGGGTGGAAAACGATATTGTCATCTACGCGGTTCAGGAATTCCGGGCGGAACACGTTTTTCAGCTCAGTGAGCATACGTTCCTTCATGGATTTGTAATCTGCCTCTGCCTGCTCGTTTTCGTTGACCCCAAAGCCCAGGGCTCTGGCCCGGTTTACGGCAGTGGCTCCCACGTTGCTGGTCATGATGATGATTGTATTCCGAAAATCCACCGTGTGCCCGTTGCTGTCTGTCAGGCGGCCATCCTCCAGCACCTGCAAAAGGATGTTGAACACATCCGGGTGTGCCTTTTCGATCTCATCCAGCAGCACCACACAATAGGGACGGCGCCGAACGGCTTCCGTAAGCTGACCGCCTTCATCATAGCCCACATAGCCAGGGGGTGCGCCAACAAGGCGGGATACGGCGAATTTTTCCATATATTCGCTCATGTCGATGCGCACCATGGCGTCATCGGAGCCGAACATCACATTGGCCAGTGCCTTAGCCAGCTCGGTCTTGCCCACGCCGGTGGGGCCAAGGAAGATGAAGCTGCCAATGGGACGTTTTGCGTCCTTCAAGCCTGCTCTGGCCCGGCGGACAGCACGAGCAATGCTCTTTACCGCTTCCTCCTGCCCCACCACACGTTCATGCAGCAGCTCCTCCAGGTGGAGCAGCTTTTCCGCCTCCTGCTGGGTCAGACGGGAGACCGGTACGCCTGTCCAGTTGGAGAGCACCTGGGCGATGGCTTCCGCATCCACCACCTGGGTTTTCGTGGTGTTGGATTTCTGCCAGCCCTTGCGGCCTTCCTCCAGCTGGGCGGTGAGCTCCTTCTCCCGGTCCCGCAGATGCGCGGCCTGCTCGAATTCCTGGGCGTTGACCGCGGCTTCCTTCTCTTTTTGCACCTGTGCCAGCTTGTTTTCCAGCTCCCGCAGGTCGGGCGGTGCGGTGTAGGCTGCCAGTCTTACCCGGCTGGCGGCTTCATCCACCAGGTCGATGGCCTTATCCGGCAGGAAGCGATCAGAGATATAGCGGGCGGAGAGCCGCACCGCAGCAGCCAGAGCCTCATCCGTGATCTGCACCCGGTGGTGGGCCTCATAGCGGTCACGCAGACCGAAGAGAATCTGAATAGCATCCTCTTCGGAGGGTTCGCCCACGGTCACCGGCTGGAAGCGGCGCTCCAGCGCGGTATCTTTTTCGATATATTTGCGGTATTCATCCAGGGTGGTGGCACCCACACACTGCATTTCCCCGCGGGATAGCACCGGCTTGAGGATATTCGCTGCGTCAATGGCGCCTTCTGCTGCGCCTGCACCCACCAGGGTATGCAGCTCATCGATGAAGAGGATCACGTCCTTATTGGCGCGGATCTCATCCACCATTTTTTTCATGCGCTCCTCAAATTCGCCCCGGTATTTGCTGCCGGCCAGCATGCCGGACATATCCATGCTGATGACACGTTTGCCGATCAGGGTCTCCGGCACCCGGCTTTCCACGATCATCTGAGCCAGGCCTTCCACGATAGCGGTTTTGCCCACGCCGGGCTCGCCGACGATCACCGGGTTATTCTTGGTGCGGCGGGAAAGGATCTCGATCACTCGCTCGATCTCCTTTTCTCGGCCGATCACCGGATCCAGCTTCTCCTGGCGGGCCAGCTCCGTCAGGTCGCGGCCGAATTTATCCAGAGCCGGGGTCTTGCTTTTCTTTTTGCCGCTGGGAGCCGGGCCATTTTCGCCCTCCTCCTCATAGGCTTCCCCGGCTTCGTAATCTTCAGATTTGCCCTGCTGGCCGCTGCTCTGCCGGATCAGCCCCAGCAGCATCTGCCGCAGCTGCCTGGTATTTGCCTCTGCCATATCCAGCAGCCAGTGGGAGGCAAAGCTTTCCTCTTCGGCAGAAAGGCCCAGCAGCAGGTGTTCTGTATCTACAAAGTTTACCTTCATGCGCTGGGCTTCCTCCACAGCCAGCTGCAAGGCGTGCTTTGCGGTGGGGGAGAAGCCCAAAAAGCGCTCGCCCCGGTTTGCTTCGTCATCGATGGCCTCAGCCAATACCTCTTCATTCAGCCCCAGCTCTTCCAATATCTTCTGGGCCAGCCCCTCATGTACCTGGAAAAGCCCCAGCAGGATATGCTCTGTGTTGATATAGGCGCTGTGTCTTTCCTTAGCGATCTTCTCGCTGAAGGCCAGTGCAATACGGGCGCGCTGGGTCAGGCGGTTGCTCAGTCTGTTTACGCCCACACCCTGCGGTGCGCCGCTGAGGAAATTGTTCAGAAAGCGCCCCAGCCCGCCATCGCTCAGCAGGTTCACCTGCCCGCTCTGGGCAGCGCAGCGTTCGCAGAGGTAGTGGGTCTCCTTTTTGCCGTTGTTGATGGTAGTGATACGGACATTTGCTTCTCTTTCTTGACATTTTTCACATAACATGATCATTCACCTCTTTATCATGATGCCAGGCGAGATCTTCGCCTTTGGCTTATTCACAGTTCTGGAAACAGCTTTGCTTAAATAAAATCATCCCGCAGCAGGAGCTGCAGCACATTGTTGAGCATACGGCAGCGCAGAGCATCCGGGTCGGGCACGGATTTCAGCACCGCATCGTTCAGCAGAGCCGCCACCAGCATGCCCTCCCGTTTTGTCAGAAATTCTTCTTCCATCAGCCGTTCCAGCAGCTTATTGCCGCTTTGCCGGCTGACCCGCTGATCCTTCACACTGTCCAGCAGGGCGCTGAGATCATTTTCGTTTTCCATGGAAAGGCGGATGATGCGCACATAGCCCCCGCCGCCCCGGCGACTTTCCACCATGTAGCCCTGCTTTGGGGAGAAGCGGGTCTCCAGTACATAATTGATCTGGGAAGGAACGCACATGAAGGCTCCTGCCAGATCACTTCTTTTCAGCTCAATGATCCCCCCTTCGGAGGAGGAAAGCATTTGCTTCAGATATGCTTCGATTTGATTGGATAATGTAGACATAAACTGCCTCCTTGCGGTCTGCAGCAGCAAAGCCGTTTTTTAACATGCCCAAGGTTTTGATTTTTATGGGCAGAAGATTTTTTGATCTTCTTTGACTATAGTATAGGGGGAAGGTCAGAAAAAGTCAATAGCTGAAGGTCAAATTTTTTAAAGAATTTTTGACCAAATGCTTTATCTGGCCTTTTGCTTTTCTTGCGAAAAAGCAGGCCGCTGGGGAGCGGCCTGCTTTGGGGGAAATGGAAATGCGAGTGGCATTTTCCGGCATCAGGCGGTGCACGTGGGGGTGCCGCCCAAACTTATGAACATTATTGGGGGTGGGGCAGTCTGCGGGTTTGGTAATATTCCTCACCATAGCGGTCCTTGTAGGTCACCAGGATCTCCCGCATGGTATCGTAATCCACCAGGCCCGGACGGACGAAGCTCTGATCCAACCAATAGCGGATCTCCTCCGGGTCGGTGATCTTTTGCTCCGCATCTGCCGATCGATCCACCGGCTGGGGCCATTCCCTTGTGCTGGCGGCGGGGATCGTCTCTTCGAAAGCATTCTCTATCTGCAGGTCAGAAGCCTTATAATAGCGCAGCTTCGGATAATGCTGGACGAGCTGCAGGGAAACGACTTCCTCATAGTTCGGCAGGAAATCCTCTGCTGTGAGTCCCAGCCCCAGCTCCTCCAGGGCGGCGATACTCTCCTGCATGGATGGGTAGAGATAGTAGCTGTAGCCGAGATAGGGCCGGTAGCTCTCATTGGGCTTCTCCGGAAGCTCCCCTGCGTAAACCCGCAGATTGATCTGGCCGATGGGCACCTCTCTGCGCAGCATCTCCCAATCCAGGGTGCGGAGCTCTTTTTCCATAGTCTCCAGGATGTGGGCTGTGCTTTTCTGTGAAACAGGATAGTGGCTGTCCCGGGCATTGCTGTTTTCACTGGCTGTCACCGTCTCGATCCAGACCTGCTCTGCCGGGACAGCAAAAAGGCGATATATGCTGTGGCGGTAGCTTTCATCTGCCAGGATGGCACCAATGGCTTCCTCATGGTCACAGGCGTAGAGAGGCCAATCCCCATAGTGCCGGGCCACTGTTCTACCGCTGCGCAGCTCATAGCGGACGGTGATGTAGAATCTTCTCAGGCCGTAATCGCCCTCCCGGCCCTGCTTGATCTCACCGTTTTCATCTTCATATTCATAATCGATATAGTAGCTTTCCGCGCCGTTTTCCATTCGCTCCACATGGCTGCGTACCAGCTCCAGCACAGCAGCTTTGCCTTCCTCCGTCTGCACCGCGTAATGCTGCAGCGGATCCTTTTCCGTCAGCCGCTCTACATCCTTTCGCAGCTGTTTTTCCCCGTCCAGAGTGGCTCCATCCCCGGTGTTGATGCCATAATAGGGATTGCTGTGGGGGGAGAGGTAGGAAACATAGGAGGGATTGGATTGATAGAGATGGCCTGCCGTCTCATCCAGGATCCCATGGAACTGAACTTCGATTCTCTCGATTTTCTCCTCTTTCGGAATGTAGCTGTTAAAGCCGCCCACGTCCAGGAATCCGCAGGTGCAGATGGCACAGAAAAGGAGGATCAGGCCGCAGCCGGGCAGGAATTTCCGGCGGATGGAGGAGAAATCAAAGCGATAGAGCATTTCCAGCGCCTGGCAGCTGATGAGGCCGCTCAGCACAGCGCCAATGAGGAACCAGGCGAAGGATTTGCCGCCGATCTCATAGAAGGCAATGGAGACCCCGGCCATGATGTAAAGGGCCACCGGGTATTTGATCACCGGGCGGAGCCAGGGGAAGGCCAGTGCCTTTCCTGCGGATTCCGAGGGGCGGTGCTTATAAAGCAGCAGCGCCAGGCTGCTTACGAGCAGGATCATCCCCAGAAGGAGCAGGGAAGTTCCCGCATCCGGCGGGTAGGAATTCCCTTCGACCAGGCTGACGATCCAGCGGAGCAGGGGAGAACCGTTCACCGCCAGCTGGTCCAGATTCAGCGTTTCCACATACCAGCTGGGGTGGAAGCTGTTGAAGATCAGATAAAAGAGCACAAGGCCCGCCGGAATGAAGAAGAGCAGAAAGGCACTCATGAGAACATGCACCACCAGATGCCCGGTGAGCATGGCTGCCAAAACCACTGTGCTGTAAATGGCCAGGAAGAAGAGGATGCTCATCCCCATGCCGGAAAGGATGGTGGGAAAATGCAGGGCGGATCCCAGGCCCATCAGGGCTGTGACCAGCAACATCAGCAGCAGATTGATCAGATAGGGCAGCAGCACTGCCAGGGCGCCGGCCAGGTAGTTTGCCAGAAAGAGCTTCTCCCGGCGCAGGGGCAGGCTGTGGTAGAAATCCACCCGCCTGCGGTTGAAAAGGTAGGCGAAGAAGATCAGGCCGGAGAAGAGTGCAGCCAGGATCAGGGGTATTGCGGAGCCGGCATAGGTGACCCGGAACAGATCATTCACATCGTTGGCAATGATGGCCTGCACTGCAGGATCATCTGCATGCTTCAGCCATTCATCGGCTGCATCTTCCAGGCCAAAGGCCGCAGCAATAGGCATGGTGAAGAGAAATACCGCCACGCACAGCAGCAGGGAAAACCATATCCGGCGGCGCAGCACATGACTGCTGCTATAAAATAAGCTCGCGGAACGCATAACCGGCCACCTCCGTTTCCGAAATAAAGACTTCTTCCAAGGATAAGGGCAGCAGCTCCATAAAGATGGGGGAGAGTTTGCTGATAGCTTCTTCCACCTGCTCCCGTTCGCCGCGAAGGATGATGGTCTGCAGACGTCCGTTTTGCTTCATGCTGACCAGCTCCAGGTGGCTGAGCTGCTCCGGGCCAATGATCTCCGGGAAGACCGCCTGGACTTTATGGACGCTCAGCTTCATATCCTCCAGATCCCGGGAGAGCAGCAGACCGCCCTGATGCAGCAGGCCGATGTGGTCACAGATATCCTCCAGCTCCCGCAGGCTGTGGGAGGCGATCACAGAGCAGAGGCCCCGCTCTGCCATGGCGGAGGCCAAAAGGCTTTTCACTGCCTGCCGGGCCACTGGGTCCAGGCCGTCGAAGGTCTCATCACAGAGCAGATAGGGTGTGCCGCTGGCCAGGCCCAAAAAGAGGGAAAGCTGTTTTTTCATGCCCTTGGAGAAGCTGTTTACCTTCCGCTTTGGATCCAGGTGGAATATTTCCAGCAGCCGCCGGAATTCCTGGTGGTCGAAGCCACTGTAGATATGTGCATAAAACTCCTCCAGCTGCAGCGGGGTGCTGTTGGGGAAGAAATACTGATCATCCCCGATGTAGCTGATTTTGCTTTTTGCCGCATCGTTTTCAAAGATCACTTCATTCTCCAGTCTGACCTGGCCACTGTCCGGCTTCAGAATGCCGGCCATCATTCGCAGCAGGGTGGATTTTCCCGCGCCATTTGTGCCCAGCAGCCCGAATACACAGCCCTTGTTGATGTTGACGGAAACCAGGTTCACTGCCAGAACATCCTCAAAGGATTTGCTCAGGTTTTGGATCTCGATCATACTTTCGCCTCCTCTCGGCAGCTTTGCCACAATTCCTCCACTTCCGGTTCGGAAAAGCCCATGCTCTGCGCTTCCTTTCGAAGGCTGCACATTTGCTCCCGCAGCTGTTTTCGTGCTGCCTTTCGCAGTT
>JAUMYD010000021.1:9637-16169 GCA_030528765.1 Bacillota bacterium | reverse complement strand
CCGCTTCATCGACCAAAGTCAGTGCGCCGCTGGGGCAGACCTTTACACAGGCACCGCAGGCAACGCATTTAAACGGTGTAATGAGATCATCATGATAATACATATAATCCCGGACGCATTCGCCCACGCAGATCAGGCAGCCTACGCATTTTTTCTTATCAATGCGGACGATGCCGTTCTTATCTCTGGACAGTGCCATAGGAGAGCACATATCCATGCAGGCACCGCATTGATCGCAGACCGCGATATTATAACCGGTTCCCGGGTTTTTAAAGATCCGGATCGCGCTTTTCGCGGGATTCTCTTCTTTGAACCACAGTTTGGAGCAGGCCAGCTCGCAGGCGCCGCAGCCCTGACACAAAGTATAGTCCACTTTCAGCTTTTTCATCGATTTACCCCCTTCATTGCTTAAGAAATCTTTTCTGAAATCTAAAATAAAATTGTATCGCCCGATCATACAGCTCCGGACGAATCAAATTCAGCATCAAAGACACACAGAAAAACCTGCCCATGCTTACAGGTATACCCCATAGGCATAAGCAGGCTCCTTTGCAATGACACATACAGTCGGCGGGCCGTGCCGTTACCAGCAGCAACCTTATCGTTTTTGCCCACCAGAAATCTGGCCGGCAAAACTCGGAGCGATCCGCTATCTTTCTATAATAAGAATAGCATAGCTGCAGAATTTTTGCAACACCTATAAGACGATGGGAATGATTCCCCAGAGCGATCTGGCGAGAATCAGCACAGAGACCAGAAAAAAAGTATAGCCCTTTTCGGCAAAATAAAAATCAAAGTCCCCGCAGCAGGAAGAGCTTCCAAAACGGCGAAGCTAAAAAGCACAAAGCATTGAAAAAGGAGTCTGCGCATGGATAAAACACAGGCTGAGATCTATAGTCGGCAAATGCTTCTGCCCGGGCTGGGGCAGGCAGGGCAGGAGAAGCTGCTTTCCTCCTCCGTTCTGCTCTGCGGTGTGGGCGGCCTGGGCTCCCCGGTGGCGCTGTATCTCGCTGCCATGGGCATTGGCCGCCTGGGTCTGCTGGATGGGGATGTGGTCAGCCTCTCCAATCTGAATCGGCAGCTGCTCTATACCCCTGCAGATCTGGAAAAACCCAAAGCCCTTTGCGCCGCGGAACGGCTGCGGCAGCAGAGTCCTCAGCTTCAGCTGGATATTTACCCGGAATACCTCAGCCGGGAAAATGCCCGGCGCATTCTTTCCGGCTATGATCTTGTCATGGATTGCCTGGATAATTTCGAGGCCCGCTTTATTCTGAACGATGCCTGCATCGAGCTGGGTATTCCCTTCATCCACGGCGGCGTATACCGCCTGAACGGGCAGATCATGCCCATCCTCCCCGGGAAAACACCCTGCCTGCGCTGCCTCTTCCCCCATGGCTACCGCTCCGGTGCGCCGGATAAGGCCATCCTGGGCGCAACAGCCGGCCTGATCGGCTCCATGCAGGCAATGGCCGCCTATAAGCTGCTGCTGGGTCTGGAGCAAAGCCCCGCCATGCTGGTCTGGGATGGGGAGCAGGGCATTTGCCAGCGCGTGGAGCTCAGCCCCGATCCGGATTGCTTCTGCCAGCAAGGCAGCTAAAAAAGATTTTCACCCAGCCGGGCAGGGCCTTCTTTTCCACCGCACAAACAAAAAGCGCAAAAATCCCCTTCCGCAATCTTGGAAAGGGGATTTTCTTCTCTCTGAAAAGCCTGCCACAGCTGAGCAGATCAATAAAACATCCGCTTCAGAATTTCATCCTTCAGTTTCTGCTTGCTGTCCAGGATCAGGGCTGCCAGGGCCAAAGTAAGGCAGGGCACCAGAACAAACAGCGCCCAGTTCATCGTCAGCTGCCGTGCAACAAAGAAATCAATAGTGACTTCCACCAGCATGCAGAACACACTGCAAATCAGCAGAAACAGAGCGATCCGGGTCAGCAGACGCTGAGCCCATCTTTTCCGGAAAAGGAAAATCAGCAGCATGGGCGCTGCAAAGGCAAAAATCGTGATGGGGGCAGCCAGAAGAAGGAACCAGCTCCCGCCGCTGATCTGCTCCACTGTAAAAAGAAAAAGCAAGGTGGCCAGCCCATCCATAGCCAGGCAGGATACGGGATAAAACTTTTTCATCCATAGAGGAAGAAGGATCCAAACCGCCAGCAAAAACCCGGCAGCCAGCACATAAGCTGACCAACTCATCCCATCCCCGGACAAAAGATCGCAAAGCATCGTCACCAAAACCGGCAGCAGCATAAAGGCACCCAGCAATATCGCCAGATACCGGCGGTCGATCCGCTTCATCAGCCGCTCCAGCCGGGGCGGATAAGGCCGGGTGGTCGGCTCCTTCCAGGGGGATCTGGGATTCAGCACCTCCGTCTGGCAGAGAGGGCAGTACTTCTCGCTTTCTGCCAGCTCTACACCGCAGTTCACACAGTAAGACATTGCATTCTCCTTTTCAATAAAAATTTTCCACTGCTGCCAAAGCCTCAGCTCCACTGCTGATTGCTTTCCACCTTCACCGGAATCCCCAGCTTCACCAGGCGATGGAAAAATTCCCTTTCCAGCTCCCGGCTTTTCATTGTATTGGTAAAAGTATAATACAGCGTATCCTGATAGCTGATGGCCGCGCTGACTGCCCGGTTGCGGGAAAGCGGCCCCAGGACCAGATCCATGCGCTGCACATATTTAGACATCTCCGGAGGCAGCTGTACCCGCCCCAGATTCGTCAGAGTGGTAGATGTTTTTCTGTCCCCCACCCGGTAAAACACAGCCCGCATCACCAGATTTTTCAAAAACAGCGGGGTCACCCGCAGAATAGGGTTCTGCTCTGAGCGAACATTCACGCTGAAACGGGCACGGAGGTTCTTTTCCGTGACCTCCAGCCCCATCTGATGATGTACAATGGCGGCAATTTCTTCCAGGCTGTATTCCCCCAGACGGGCCTCCACGCCCGGGTTTACGAAAAAGGAAAAATTCCGCAGGGTGGAGCTGGGGAAGATCGCCCGCAGATTCACGGGAATACAAACCTTCACCGGCTTCAGGTGACCTTCCCTGCGCACGTTTTTTCGCTGAATGCTGTCCACCGATTGGATCAGCACTGCTGTCAGGAATTCCGTCAATGTCACGCCCATAGCCTTTGCCCGGCTGAGAACTTCCTTCACCGGAATGATCCCGGTCACCACATGGATGCCGTCCGGCGGCTCAGAAGCACCGGGCAGAAAGTAGGCATCCGGCTCCTGCCGGGAACGGGTCTGCCGGCCGGCATAGCGCAGGAAGGCATCCTCCCATTCTTCCTCCTTCGGAGTCTCCTTGCAGTTCAGTATCTCAGCCCCCCGGGGGATCTTCGCTCCGTATTTCAGCCGCAGGTATTCTGCCACCAGCGTCTTGATAAAGCAAAGCCCTCCGCTGCCATCGCAGAGAACATGGAAAAACTCCACGGCAATGCGGGTATCATAATAGCGCACCCGGAACATGAAGTGCCGATTTTCCCGCAGCTTCATCCGAACGCAGGGGTTCGCTACATCCTCCTGCAGCTCGGGCTCCCCGGGGTTATGATCCAGATAGAACCAGAACATCCCCCGGCGCAAACGCACAGAAAAACTGGGAAAGCGGGGCATTGTGGCATGAAGCGCCCTTGCCAGGATCTGGGGATCCACCTTTTCTGTTAAATTCATGGAAAAACGGAAAATCGCTGTCCAATCCCGGCGCATGGCAGCAGGATAAATTTTGGCAGCGTTGTCCAGTTTCATCCAAATCGGTTCAATCTGCTTCACCATACAAATTTTCCTCAAAAAATTCCTTGATCTCTTCCAGCGCAGTATTGGCCTCCGGCACACCGTAAAGCACATAAGCATGCCACAGCCCCGGTTCTACCTTCAGCCGGCAATCCACACCGGCAAGGCATAATTTCTCTGCCATCAGGCGGGAATCATCCAGCAGCAGCTCATCCTCCCCCACATAGATCCGGCAGAAAGGCAGACCGGAAAGTTCCCCAAAAAGCGGAGAAGCCAAGGGATCCCGGGGATTCTGCGGGCAGTAGGCATGGACAAAGCCTTCAATCTCCTTGATACTCAGGCAGGGGTCCTCTTTGCGCTTTGTCTGATAGCTTTCTCCGCTCAGGCTCAGATCTGTCCAGGGAGACAGGGCCACCAACCGCCCGGGCATGGGGCGGCCCAGGGATTTCAGCAGCAGGCAAAGGGAAAAAAGCAGCCCGCCCCCGGCAGATTCTCCGATCAGGGAGATATTCTCCGGAGCATAGCCCTGCTCCAACAGATATTCATAAGCAGCCAGCGAATCTTCCAGGGCAGCCGGGAAGGGATTCTCCGGTGCCAGGCGATACGCAATGCACAGCACCCGCAGGTTCGCCTTTACCGCCAGAACGCCGGCAAAGCCCTTTGCATATTTGATGCTGCCCGCCACATAGCCGCCACCATGAAGATAAAGGACGATCCGCGGATCCTCCGGCGGCAGCTCAACGGGAACAGCCAGCGCTGCGGGGATCGCAGCGATATGCAAATCCTGGTATTCCACTTTCTCCCCCATAGCTTTTGCGCCCAGCTCCCCCAGGACCTCCTGCAAATTGCGGGAGGCTGTGATACTGAAATTGCTGAGAAAAGGTTTAAACAAACGAATCTGCCGCCGCAGCATCGCAGAAATCAGGCTGGCCATGGATCCTCCTTTTCTCTTTGGAAAGCCGTCAAAAGATCAGCTCCTTCCAAAGCCTCTTTTTTAGCTATTCGCGAAACAGGCTCTTCTCTCCTGCTCCCCAAAAGCAGAAAGCCCCTCAACAGAGGGGCTTCTGCAATACGGCTCTGGTTGTCTGCCTTTGTTTGCCAAGGGGGACCCAGCCGGGCAGGCAATCCGTCTTCCTGGGGAGAAGTGGGGGAAATGTATGTCCAGTGCCGCAAACGTAAAACAATTTTATTCCGGCAAAAGGGGGAAGCAAAGCAGCGCCTTGAACAGATCTCCGTCAATACGCAGGGAAAGCTCTCCTCCCTGCAGCTCGGCCAGGCTCTTTGCGATATTCAGGCCCAGGCCGCTGCCTTCGGTATTCCGGGAGCTGTCCCCCCGGACAAAGCGCTCCATCAGCTCATCCGCGCTGATGTTCAGCGCTTCCCGGGATACATTTTTCACAGAGATGCAGGCCATTTTCCCTTGGGAAAAGGCATCGATATAGACCCTTGTTCCGGGCAGCGTATATTTCACCACATTGTTCAGTAAATTATCTACCATCCGCCAAAGCAATCGGCCATCTGCCAGGATCTCCAAAGGAGTCTCCGGCAGATGCATCTGCAGCTCCAGCTTTCCCTCCCGGAAACGCTCCCCGTATTCCGCCGCGGCCTGCTGCAGGATCTCATTTACATTGGTGGGCAGCAGCTCTGCCTGAATATTCCCGGTAGAAGCCTTGGAGGCCTCCACCAGATCCTCTGTGAGCTTCTTCAGCCGCTGGGATTGGCGGGCCAGCACAGCCAGATATTCCTTCTCTTCCTCCGGGCTATGGGCTTTCTGCAGCAGATCCACATAATTGATGATCGAAGTGAGCGGCGTCTTGATATCATGGGAAACATTGGTAATCAGCTCGGTTTTCAAACGCTCACTTTTGGTTCTCTGCTCCACCGCAATGGCCATACCCTGGCCAATGGCATTCAGCTCCCGCCCGTGCTGGGCCAGCGGCGGCAGCATATGCCGGGTATCCACCTGATAATCAAACTCACCTGCCGCCAGGTGCTGACCGGCCTTTCGCAGCCGCTGCAAATTCCGGCCCAGAAAACACAGGCCCAGCAGCAGCAGCAGATTAAACAAAAGAAAAACCAACAGGAAGCCTCTGTAGCGGTAGATCACCACCGAAGCAGCCAGAAGCAAAGACTCCAGCAAAAACAGGCCGATCCCGCCCAGCACCAGAGCCCAGCTCATGGGCAAAGCTTCTGTGATGGAAAGCAGCAGCCATCGGCAGCCACGGAAAAAGCGGCCGACCAGCCACAGCAGGAAAAACACCGCCGTGTTCCTCCACCACCTGCCCAGCTTCAGCCGGGTGGCAAGGCTCATGCAAAAACTCAGCGCCAGCAGGATCATGGCAGAAAGCAGCAGGCAAAGCAGAAGGAGCATAAAGCTGCTGCCATCATCAGGCCAGCTCCGCTGCAGGGCATAGAACAATTCATAAGCAGCAGTCGCCGCCAGGAGCTCCAGAAACCCGGCAGCCAGTAAATAAAGATCCAGCGGGATCTTATCCTGATGATTCAGACTGATCCCTTCCTGCCCCCTGCGGCGGCCCGCTGCAACCATCAGGAAGCAAAAAACAATGGCTCCCGCTACGCCGCAGAGGACGAAGAGCAGCAAAAAGAACTCCCGTAAGGGGTAAAAAAACTGAAAAAGGCGATACTCCCGGGCATGGGCATCCGCATAGAGGATGGGATCCAGAAGTGTGCATTTCAGCCGGCAGTTCTCAGCCGTGAACAGGAAGCAGGGGCCCTGATCCGAAGAAGCAGGGATGCGCTGCAGAGAAGTTTCCCCTACCACTGCGGCATAATCCACCACCACATGA
>JAUMYD010000021.1:0-9627 GCA_030528765.1 Bacillota bacterium | reverse complement strand
GCTCTTCGTTATAAAAGGATTCCATCTTCTCCCCGGAATCAAGAGCCGGGGTTTCGCTCCCCATATTTGCTTCCGGATCTGTATCCGTGATCCTTACATACAGGGAAAGGCTCTCTCCGGCGGGATCCGGCAGAGGCACAGCAGCCTCCCCCGCAGAGAGGGGCAGCTCCAAAATGATCTCATTGCCCCGAAGATCCACTGCCCAAAAGCTTTCGATCCGCATATTCCCCGGATACAGATAAGCTTCGATCCACGCCTGATCCAGGCAGCCCTCCGCCGCAGCCCGGGCGATCCCAAAACAGCTCTGCTCCGTGATGCGCAGGCATTGCTCCGTATCGTAATAACTGAGTCCATCCCGATCCCAGTCTTGGTAGATCACATACAGAGAACCGAACAAAGAAGCCAAAGCACCCAACATCAGGAAAACAAAAAGGAAAACAGCTGCTATTTTGGCAGCCAGATTATGGCTTAGCTTTGTCATTTCCCATCCCCTCAATCTTATAGCCCTGGCCCCAGACCACCTTGATATAGCGGGGGTCTGAAGGGCTTATCTCGATCTTTTCCCGCAGATGTCGGATATGAACAGCAACAGAGGTTTCTGTGCCGGAAGCATGCTCGTTCCACACCAGCTGATAGATCTGCGCTGAGGAAAACACCTTTCCCGGGTTACGCATCAGCAGCCGCAGGATGTTATATTCCATAGGTGTCAGGGAAACGGGCTCGCCATCCACAGAAACAGCCTTGGCGCTGTCATCCAGGTCTATGCCGCCGATGCGGATCCTGTCCTCCTGCTTCTGCTGCCCGCCCAGCATCGTATAACGGCGCAGCTGCGAACGGACCCGGGCCAGGACCTCCACCGGATCAAAGGGCTTGGTGATATAATCATCCGCCCCGATATTCAGGCCCAGCACCTTGTCACTGTTCTCACTTTTGGCAGTCAGCAGGATGACAGGGATATTGCTGCTCTCCCGCAGGCGGGCTGTAGCCGCGATCCCATCCAGCTCCGGCATCATGATATCCATCAGGATCAGCTGCACTTCTTCCCGGGAAACCATATCCAAAGCCTGCTGCCCCGTATAAGCTTCCAGCAGGCGGTAATTAGGCTCTGCGCCCAGATAAATTTTCAGGGCAGCCACAATATCCCGATCATCATCACAAATCAGAATCGTATACATCAGCCTTCACCTCATGGAACGATTGTAGCAGGAATTTTTTTAAGAAAAAAGGGGGGCAATCCTTAATATTTATTTAAGACGGAGCCGGGCTTCCCGCTCCGCAGCTGCTTTCATCAGGTGCGGGCAAATTTCACCATCAGTGCCTGAGGAAGCAGCTTTGCCAGCAGACGGTAGAATTTATAGAACAGCCGGGGCGTATAGACCGGCCTGCCCCGGCGGGCAGCCCGCAGCGCACCACCTGCCACCTGCTCCGGCTTGCAGAAGGGCAGGAAATCAAACATGGGGGATTTGCCCTTGATGCCGCCCAGCGCGATGAACTCCGTATCCATGGGGCCGGAGCAAACCGCCGTGACCTTGATTCCCCGGGGCCGCAGCTCCTCATGGAGGCCCCGGCTATAGGCAGTAACATAAAATTTGGAGGCACTGTAGACCGTCATCCGCGGATTGGGACAAAACGACGCAATGGAAGAGATGTTGATGATCCTTCCTCCCTTCTGCATGTAAGGCAGGCAAAGATGGCTCACAGCCGTCAAAGCCCGCAGGTTCAGATCGATCGTGCGGGTGGCCTCTGCAAGCGGCCCTTCCCCGACCAAATTCAGATAACCGCAGCCGGCATTATTGATGAGCAGGGAAAGCTCCGGCTTCTCCGCTGCCAGTGCTTCCTCCAGCTGCAAAAAGCTTTCCTCCCGGCAAAGATCCAAAGACAGCAGGCGCAGATTCTTCCCCGGAAGCAGAGACGCAGTTTCCCGCAGCTTATCCTCCCGCCGGGCGATCAGCCAATACTCCTCTATTTCCGGAAAAACCCGAACAGACTGGCGGGCCAGCTCCTGCCCCAGGCCGGCAGAGGCACCGGTAATAATCGCAATTTTTTTCATGTAAACTACCCTTTCTTATTTTGCCTCTTCTTTTATGTTTTGCAGTGCATTCTTTTTTCTTTGTAGCTGATCTTATTATTATACCAAAGCTGAAGAGAAAGCAAAAGCAGCTTTTCCACGGCATTCCCCATAAAAAACAACTCCGGCAGGGGAGCCGGAGTTGTTTTTTATGGGATCCGCGGGGATCCTATGGGCTGTTCCATGGGCTTAGCCCTGCTGACGAACAGTCTGAGATGCGCTGTTCACGGAGCCGCTCTGGCCCTGGGCAAGCGCCTGCTCGGCAAAAGCCACCATCTTGCGGGTCATATTGCCTCCAACATAACCATTCTGGCGGGAAGACAGCTGGCCTTTGTCGATCTGGTCATAATTGCTGATGCCCAGCTCGTTTGCTACTTCCATCTTGAAATTATTCAGAGCGGAAGAAGCCATGGGAACAGTAGGCGTATTGCTGTTTTTGCTCATTTTGTTTCACCTCCTTTGCGCTTGTTGCTCATAGTATGGGCAGAAGGTCGGCTTTTATGTTGGGCAATTTTTACCACGGAAATCCATGTTTACCTGGTGTTTATTAAAGAAGCCCGGCTTCTTTTCCACCTTTCTGGATGAGAAGGCCGGGCTGCAGCTCAGCGAATGAAATCATGAAAATTATCCATCCCCGCAGCGGGGTGAACGGCAATGGCAATAGCGGCAGCCAGGATCTCTGCCGCATCCGCGATCAGCTGATCAATATCCTTCGGGGTCACCATAAGACGTCCTCCGAAGGCCTGCAGCAATTCCTGCTCTGCAAAGTGACAGGCCTCGTCTGAAAGCGCAGGCAGGAACTGCCCCCGTTCCTGCCAAAATTTTCCCAGGGAATGTAGGGTCCCTTCGATGATGGCAGCTGTATCCACCACAGTGGGAACACCCATGGCCAACACCGGGCAGCCGCAGTTTTCCCGGCTGATCCCGGGACGCCGGTTTCCCACGCCACCGCCGGGGCTGATCCCCGTATCTGTCAGCTGCACACTGAGCCCCACCCGGCTGACAGAGGCTGCCGCCAGAGAATCCACCAGCAGCACCGCAGCAGGCTGAAGCTGCCGGGCCAGCGCAGAAACACTTTCCGCAGCCTCCATGCCGCTCATGCCCGTCACGCCGGGGCAGAGCACACAAAGGGAATTCAAGCCCTCCTGCTCCTGCTCCTGAAACAGGTGCCGGGTCGCAAAGCTTTTTTCTGCGACCCGGGGCCCCAGTGCATCGGGAATGGCCTCCCGGTTTCCCAGGCCCACCAGCAGCAAGCTTTTTCCCTGTAAAGGAGGCAGCAGAGCCGCCAGCTCCTCCCCGATCACTGCCGCAGCCACAGCAATACTTTTTTCATCCTGCACCGCCGGAATGCGGCAGGTAATATAGCAGCCCTGCGCCTTTCCCAGACGAGCGGCAGCTTTTTGGCTCAGCACACACACCTCATGTATCTGTAAACCCCTGCGTTCCCGAACCTTTTCACGGATCCCGGTGATCTCTGTTTCAGCCTCCCCCCGAAGCACCTCCACCGCTTCTGCCACCATATCCAACCGGGCAGCAACAGATTGCATACCCGGGAACAATCGTCTTGTTTTTTCCCTCTTTTCCATGATAAAATACTCCTCTCCGATATTTCTGCCAAAACTCCTGTTTTCATGCAGGAAAAGCCTGAAAGCTCCCGCTGAAGATGGAGAAGGCCCTGCGGATAGTATGGCCGCAAAAAATATCCTGATGCAAAAGCCTGAGCCATGCAGGAACAATGCCTGCCTGCGCGGAAATATAATAAGGTATCTGTTCGTATTGTATATTCCATTTGCTAAAATGCGTATTATATCCGGTGCCGCCAGAGGGCGGCGGCTCGTTACTCTGGCGGGCCAGCATACCCGGCCCACTGCGGATCGGGTCAAAGAAGCAATATTCAGCAGCATCAGTGCGGAGCTGCCCGGAGCTGTGGTTCTGGATGCCTTCGCCGGCAGTGCAGCCCTGGGGCTGGAGGCCTTGAGCCGCGGCGCAGAGAAAGCCTTTTTTGTGGAAAAAAATCGTGCTGCACTGCAAATTTGCGAAAAAAACATCCGGCTCTGTGGGTTTCCCGGCAGCAGGCTTCTTTCCGGGGATGTGCTGAAGTTGCTTCCGCAGCTGAAGGAAAAGCAGCCGGATCTGTGTTTTAGCCTGGTTTTTTCCGATCCACCCTATGCGGCCGGCCTCAGCAGCCCCCTGCTGGAGTGCCTGCTGCGTCTCTCTATGGTGGATGCAGAAAGCCTGGCTGTGGTGGAAACAGCGGCTGCGGATCCTTTTTCGCCGCCAGAAGGCTGGGAGATCAAAAAAACGAGCACCTACGGCAGCACTGCCGTCCATTATTGCCGAATAAGTGGGAGGAAAGAGAATGGATAAGAATCAAGAACAATTCGGTTTGGCAAGCATATTGAAAGAATTGGAAGAAGCGGTTTCGAATGCTTCCCGCATGCCGCTTTCCAGTAAGGTTCTGGTGGATGGGGATACCATCCTCAATTGTGTGGATCGCATCTACGCCGCCTTACCTGATGAGCTGAAGCAGGCGCAGAAGGTTCTGGAACACAGTGATAAGCTGCTGGAATCCGTGGAAGGACAGAGCAAGCGCATCATTATGGAAGCCAGAGAGCAGGCGGAGCAGCTGACCCAGGAAACAGAGATCTACCGGGCTGCCACAGAGCAGGCCCAGGAGCTGCTGAACAAAGCGGAAAATGCCAGCATTCAGCTGCGGCATGAATCCATCATCTACTGCGATGATGTGCTGCAGCAGCTGGAAGGGAACATCGAAAAAATGCTGGCCAGCATCCAGAAAAACCGGGAAGATCTGCGGGGCTTCAAATATTTTGAGCTGGATGACGAAAATTAAAAGCAAAATTTTGTGAAACCGCTCTCCCCTTGGGTGTCCCTAAAACAGTTAATCCGGCCTATGCTTATGGTCATAGGCCGGATTTTTATCATGGATATCATTTCAGGAAAAATGCACTTGTGTCTGACAAACAACGCGTTAAGAAAACAGATCGCAAGCTTTGATTGCGACCTGGGTCGGGACTGCCAGCGAAGCTGGCTGAGGGATCGATAAGCCCTCTCTCACCGGAGAACAGCTCGCCTTTCACAGGGGAAGGCTTTGGTGCGGTGCATACCTTCCTCCCGCACGATAGCTCGAAGGATATAAAAATGCGCTCTTGTTCTCTTTTCCCTCCTGAAATCAATCAGCAGTATCACTTGCAGCAATGAAGATGATTTCTGATTGCGGCAATGCAGGTTTCCTTATCTCGCACTATATTGCACAATTCTATTCTCTCACAGGGCTTTTCTGCCTGTCAGGCCAGGGCTTATCTGTCGCTTTTCTTTCATACTTTTCCCCAAAAATAAAAAGCGCTGTCTCAGATGCATTGGATCATGCGCCTGAGACAGCGCTTCCATTTTTTCTGGTACGCTGCAGAGGAACTGCCGTATCGCAGACCAACTCAGCATTTTATAGGTGCTGCCAGTTTTCCCGTTTCCGGCAGGTGTGGATATCAGGCATCAAAGCCCTTGGAAAACTGCTCAATGATAGCCTTGTTCAGCTGATCTGCGATGGTATTGCACTGTGCGACAACTTTCTTCTGAACTTCCTCATTATCCTGCAGGGACATACCCTTTTCTTCAGCAAATGCCTTGATAGAATCCATAACCTGCTTGTTCAGGTTATCCGCTATGACCTTGAAGCTCTCACCGAAGCGAGCTTCCTGCCCATGCAGGTATTCAATAAATGCCTTTTTGAACTCGGGGTTATTTGTAAGCTCCTGAACAAATTTATCCATGAAAAATACCTCCGAAACAAAATTTAGATGCTCCGCATCTATGCCAATAATTGTATCACAAAAAAAAAGCCTGTCAAGCCCATTGAGATAAAATATTGCCGGCCAGGCTTCTGCCCGGAAACGCAGCACTTTTTGCAGGCATGCTACTGTGCGCGAAGTTTTACAGAAGCAGCAATTCACATTGCTGCTTCTGTAACTTTTTTATGACCACTCACCCTCGAGCGCCTTCTTTTTTCCAGGCTGCCTGCAATGCGGCACAAATATGCCTTGACACATAATACTATGCATAGTATAGTATTATGTGTCAAGGGGGTACTGAGATGAACGCACAATTCAAACGCGGCCTGCTGGAAACCTGTGTGCTCTCTGTTCTGAGCAGGAAGGATTCCTACGGCTACCAAATCATCAAAGATCTTTCTGCCTGTGTGGAAATTTCTGAATCTACCCTTTATCCTATTCTGAAACGGCTGGAAAGCAGCGGCTGCCTCAGCTCCTATTCGGTGGAGCACAATGGCCGCCTGCGGAAATTTTACCATATCAGCCCCCATGGGCAGGAGCGCATCGAAGCTTTTCTGGAGAATTGGAAAGAAGTTATGCTCGTATATGATTTTATTAGAGAGGGGACTGCCCGGTGAACAAAGAATCCTTCCTGCGCCAGCTGGAAAAAAAGCTGGCCTTTCTTCCCCAAAGCGAAATCAAACGTACACTGAACTTTTATGAAGAAAGCATCGATGACCGTGTAGAGGATGGCATGTCTGAGGAGGAAGCTGTTGCCAGTATAGAGAGGGCAGATATCATCGCCGAACGCATCCTTCAGGAGCAAAGCAGTCTCTGCACAGTGAAAAAGGAAAAAGAGACGCAGAGACCGCCCCGGAAAGCGGAGCGGGATCCCAGCCGCTGGATCATCACACTGTGCCTGCTGATCCTGGGCTTCCCCCTGTGGCTTCCTCTGCTTATTGTCCTTGCGACAGTTTCTCTTTGTATTTATCTGTTACTTTGGATGCTGATCATTGCCCTGGCAGCCCTGCTTCTGGCGGCAGCCCTGATCTTCCTCAGCTGCCTGGTCAGTGCCTTTGCCTTCATTCCCCACAGCGGGTTGGTCTCTCTCTTCTTCTTTGGTCTGACCATGATCATGGCCGCTCTGGGCATTCTTTCCTGGTTTGCTATCTATTACGGCTGCAAAGCTCTGGCTCTGCTCGGTAAAAAACTGGCAAACAGTCTGCGCCATGGCTTTAGATCCCTTTTCCGGAGAAAGGAGAAAAACCAGCATGAAAAAATCTGAAAAATTTGCGCTTGGTCTGGCACTGATCTTTCTTGTTCTGGGCAGCCTGCTTTGCATCAGCACTGTACACGCGGTAGGGAAGCTCTGGGATCGGGCAAATATCCTCATCAGTGGCCAGGATTACCAGCGAAAAGAATACAGCCTTCCGGCAGAACAGCTCCAAAGCCTGCTGGTGGATGCCGATTCCTACGGCCATGATATTCGCATCAGCGGAACAGATGCGCAGGAGCTGAAGATCAGCTATGTGGAAAGCAAAAAGGAAAGCTATGAGATCGATCTGAATGAAAAGGGAGAGCTTCGCATAAGCTGCGGGAAAAAACGCTCATGGTTCTATTTCAGCCTGAATCTGGGCCAAAGGGAAAGCACAGAGCTGCGGATCTTCCTCCCGAAGGAATTAGCAGGGGATATCTCCCTCCAGAGCGGCAGCGGGGATGTAAATCTTTCCGGCCTGAATATAGGCGGCTCTCTTTCGGCTGCAAGCTCCAGCGGCAATCTGCTTCTGCAGGATTGCAGGGTACAGCAGAAAACGGAACTCAGCAGCTCCAGCGGAGAGATAGACCTGCATGGGCTGGATACCCGGGGTAAGCTGGAAGCCCGGAGCAGCAGCGGAGATATCTGCCTGGAGAACAGTAAGATCAGCGGCCCGCTCCTTCTGGAAAGCAGCAGCGGGGAGCAGCAGGTGGAAAATCTGCAGATCGAAGGAATGCTCCAGATGGAAACCACCAGCGGAGAGCTGGAGCTGGATACGCTGCAGATCAAAGGGGATATGCAGCTGAAAACCACCAGCGGGGATGTGGAGCTGGAAGAGGTCTCTGCGCAGAATATGGATTTTCACAGCACCAGTGGGGATATTTCCGGCACACTGCTGGGGGACCCCGCTGACTATAACTTCAACAGCCGCAGCACCAGTGGAAGCATCCGCCTGCCAGCCGGGAATGGCAGTCTGTACACAGTGAGGGTAAAAACCACCAGCGGAGATGTGCATCTGCAAATGCAGGGCTGGTAAGGCTCCGCACAAAAGTGCAGTATTACAAAATCCTCCGGTTTATCAAGTGGGCCTTCTGCCAATGTTCACAAGCGAAAGCTAACGAATCGCAAGCCAATCAACACCATTTGCGTTTATTCTATTATAATAAAATTGGCATACACTCAAGATTGGTATGTTTCCTCCGAAAATCTTGCGAAAAAGCCCAACATCTACTGATGCTGGGCTTTTCCTCTTGTATCATCGCGCAGAGATATATGTCCCCGCCAGGGAAAATGGCGCGGGGCTTTTTCTACGTCCGCTGTTCTGCTCTTTCCCTCAAAAGCAGCTGCAGTGGTTAAGCCTGCTTTTTGCCGAGGGAAAAGGCCAGCACAAACAGGGCCGTCACCGCTGCCAGACAAAGCAGCATAGAAGCCGCAAGCAGAGAAAAGGGCCGCCCCTGTGCAGAAAAAGAAAAGGCAGACAGCGGCAGAGGCAGCAGATGGCAGAGCAGCCCGGCCAGCCCAAAAGCCAGGAAAGCCTGAAGTGGACGACAAAGCAGATACAGGCCAGGGCGGATCTCTGTGCCGGAGAGCATTGCCAACACCTGTGCCTGTACGGAAAGCCCACCAAAGCTGAGGATCGCCGCAGCCCAGGGGAGAAGCCGCTCCAAAGAAAGCCCACTGCCGGCCAGCTCCTCCAGGGCCAGGCTCATCTCAAAGAGCCCCAGCAGGCAGCTGTGCAGCAGAGACGGCAAGGCAGGCAGTGGTGCCATGAGCAGGGCAGTGAGAACCGAAAAAAACACCATATAAGCACCGATCAGAAGCAGATTCTCGCAGGCCCGCCGGGCCGCTGCACGCAGCAGGCTCCCCAACGCCTGTTCTTCCTGTGGCAAGGGCCTGCAGCCGGAAGTCCTGGGCAGCGGCTCTCCCCGCAGGCGAGCAGCCCGGCCCAGCGCAAAGCCCAGCAGCAGATCAGAACCATAGTGGGAAAGCAGCAGGATCAGTGCTGCAGGCGGGCACCCCAGAAGTCCTGTGGCCAAGCTCACCGTAAGATACAGCGGGCCGGCATTATTGCAGAAAGCGATCAGCCGCGCAGCCTGCCCGGCAGAGATGCTCTTCTCCCGATACAGCCCTGCCGCAAGGGCAGCGCCGGAGGGAAAGCCGGAGCAGAAACCCATTACCACAGCCAGGGCAGCGGAGCCGGGCAAATGAAAGAGCGGCCCCATGAGGGGGGCCAGCCCGGGCCCGGCTTTGGCTGCCAGCCCCAGGCCCAGCAGAAGCTCACTGGTGATGAAAAAAGGCAGCAGCGCCGGAAGAACCACCTGCCACCAAAGCCGCAGCCCCCTTTCTGCCGCCTGATAGCCCAGGGAAGGCTGAAAAATCAGGCTCAGCAGCAGGAAAAGCAGCAGAAGAAGCAAAAAACTTCTTTTTTTTTCGCGCAGAGCAGCCAACATCGCAATTTCTCTCTTTCCATAAACAAGACAGTATGCTATAATATTTTTTAGGCTCTGATACTACTTGAT
>JAUMYD010000162.1 GCA_030528765.1 Bacillota bacterium | reverse complement strand
GGAATTCATCCAAAATAACGCCCAGTTCGTAAAGAATCTGGATATTTAATCTGGGACGGAGGAAGCTATGGAGATTATTAACGGAAAAATTTTGGATCGCAACCTGGAAACAGAGATGCGTGAATCCTATATTGATTATTCCATGAGCGTCATTGTGGGCCGCGCACTTCCAGATGTTCGGGACGGCCTGAAGCCGGTGCACCGCCGTGTGCTTTATTCTATGTATGAGCAGGGCATTACACCAGATAAGCCCCATAAAAAATCTGCCCGCATCGTTGGTGATTGTATGGGTAGATATCATCCGCATGGTGACAGCTCCATTTATGATACATTGGTGCGTATGGCTCAGGATTTCTCAATGCGCTATATGCTGGTGGATGGACACGGTAACTTTGGTTCTGTGGATGGACACAGTGCTGCAGCCATGCGTTATACAGAGGCCCGTCTGCAGTCCTTCGCCATGGATCTGATGTCGGATCTGAATAAAGATACCGTGGATTTCGTGGATAACTATGACGGCGAAGAAAAAGAGCCGGCTGTTCTTCCTTCCCGTATGCCTAATCTGCTGGTGAACGGTAGCTCTGGCATTGCGGTTGGCATGGCAACGAACATTCCGCCGCATAACCTGAATGAAGTTATTGATGCTATACAGCTGCTGATGGAGGATCCGGATGTCAGCGTGGATGCATTGATGAAGGTGCTTCCCGGTCCGGATTTCCCCACTGGTGCCTTGATCATGGGAAATGAGGGTATTCGTTCCGCCTATACCAGTGGCCGTGGTGTTCTGAAGCTGAGAGCCAGGGCGCAGATCGAAATGATGAACAACGGAAAGCAGCGTATCGTTGTCACTGAGATTCCCTATCAGGTAAATAAGGCGCAGCTGATTGTTAAAATTGCTGATTTGGTTCACGAAAAACGAGTGGATGGTATCACAGATATCCGGGATGAAAGCGATAAAGACGGCCTTCGCGTAGTCATTGAAATAAAAAAAGAAGCTAATGCCTCGATTATTCTGAATCAGCTGTATAAGCATACGCAGCTCCAGGTCAGTTTTGGTATCATTCAGCTGGCTTTGGTCAATGGCGTTCCCATGGTGCTTTCTCTGAAGGAGATGCTGGAGCATTATCTGCGCCATCAGGAAGAAGTCATTGTTCGCCGTTCCCGCTTTGATCTGGAGAAGGCAAAGGCAAGAGCTCATATAGTGGAAGGCCTGAAGATCGCTTTGGATTACATCGATGAAGTGATCGCTACCATTCGTGCCTCTCACAGCCATGCCAAAGAGCGCCTGATGGAACGCTTTACTCTTTCTGAAATCCAGGCGCAGGCCATTCTGGAAATGCAGCTTCGCCGTTTGCAGGGTATGGAGCGGGAGAAGCTGGATAATGAATATAAAGAATTGATCAAGACGATCGCCTACCTAACCGAAGTCTTGAATAACGAAAAGCTGGTGCTTTATATTATTAAAGATGAACTTCTCCAGCTGCAGGAAAAGCATGGGGATGCCCGACGGACCCTTATTACCCGGGATGAGGATGAGCTCTGCGATGAGGATCTGATTGCTGACGAGGATATGGTCATTACCATTACAAATAGCGGCTATATTAAGCGGCTGAACGTGAATACCTACCGTCAGCAGAAGAGAGGTGGTCGTGGCGTAACTGCCATGTCTACCAAGCAGGAAGATTTTCTGAAACAGCTTTTCATAACCACTACCCACCATTATCTGATGGTATTCACGAAGAAGGGCAGGGCATATCGCTTAAAGGTTCATGAGATCCCTGAGGCCGGGCGGCAGGCTCGCGGCACGGCTATCGTGAATTTGCTTTCTCTTTCCGGCGATGATGGCATTACCGCAGTGATCCCTGTGAAAGAGTACAGCAAAGATCTTTTCCTCTTCATGGCCACCAGTAAGGGGATCGTGAAAAAGACCAATCTCAGCGAATATGACAGCAACCGAAAAGACGGCGTTGTTGCTATAAACCTGGATGAAGGGGATTCGCTGATCGGCGTTAAGCTGACAGACGGAAGCGAAGAGATTATTTTGTCCACAGCCAAAGGTGCGGCGATCCGCTTCTCTGAAGAGGATGTCCGCCCCATGGGCAGAGCTACACGCGGTGTTCGCGGCATTACTTTGGATATGGGAGATTTTGTGGTCAGCCTGGATAGCATGCAGGAGAATGGTGAGTTGCTGGTTCTGAGTGAAAACGGCTACGGAAAGCGCACTCCCTTGCTGGATTTCCGCAGCACACACAGGGGTGGAAAGGGCGTCTATGCCATGCGCTGCAATGATAAAACCGGTCGCTTGGTATCCATCGAAGTTGTCCGCTCCGGAGAAGAAATGATGATTATTTCCCGGGAGGGTGTGATCATACGCGTAAATGTAAGTGACATTTCCGAGCAGGGACGTTATGCCCAGGGCGTGCGCGTGATAAAGCTGGGTGAAGGCGACACGGTTGTGGATATGGCAAAGGTTATCAGTAAGGATGAAGAAACCGAATAATTCCCCAAGGGTCAGGTAATCCTGACCCTTTTTTCATTGAAGTCCATGGCTCGGATCTCTTCGCTTCTCCCTTGCTGATCCAAAACCGATATGGCAGAGGACGGAGAGGAACTTTAAGTTTTTATGGCATTCGATTTCCTGTATATTTTACCAGAGGAAGAACCTTGCCGCGGAAACCGCCGTCAAACTGATGGAGCTTGTAGCATGCGCGTAGCTGTACCTTGTCATTGTACAGGAGCTGTGATAAAATTTAGCCGAAACCATGTTTGGGAGGGATTTCCTTGCTGAAGAACTGGCTGGAATTTGAAGAGGCCTATCTGGCTCCCTGGGCTGCGCATAGTCGGAACACTATTGGAAGAAAATATCCGGAAGAAGAGTGCCCGCTGCGGACTGTTTACCAGAGGGATCGGGACAGGATCATTCATTGCAAAGCCTTTCGCCGCTTGAAACACAAAACACAGGTGTTTATCAACCCAGAGGGAGATCATTTCCGAACCCGCCTTACACATACGCTTGAGGTGGCGCAAATCGCAAGAACCATCTCCCGGGCTCTGCATCTGAATGAGGATTTGACGGAGGCAATTGCACTGGGCCACGATTTGGGTCACACACCTTTTGGGCACGCCGGCGAACGGGCTCTGGATCGTTTGACCGGACATTTTAGACATAACGAACAAAGTCTGCGCCTGGTGGAGAAGCTGGAAAGGAACGGGCGGGGACTGAATTTGAGCTGGGAAGTGCGAAACGGGATCCTTTGCCACTGTGGTGGTACCGCTCTGCCCAAAAGCCTAGAGGGGCAGGTGGTCCGGCATTGTGATCGCATTGCCTACCTGAACCATGATATCGACGATGCTGTGCGCAGCGGCTATCTTGAATATCAGCAGCTGCCGGACAGCACCCTGAAGGTTCTGGGGGAGACACATAGCCAGCGCATAGATACAGTGGTTTTGGATATCGTTAGGGAGAGCGAGGGGAAGCCTCTGGTACGGATGTCACGCCTGATCGAGGAGGTTTTGCTGGAACTTCGTGATTTCATGTTTGCGAATGTATATCTGCACCCCCGGAAAACGATGGAAGAGAAAAGACTGGAGCAGCTGATTGATTTCTTTTTCGACCATTACCGGAAACATCCTGAATTGCTGCCAGAAGAGTTTCAACATATGCCATTGAATCAGGCCGTTTCCGATTATATCGCCGGCATGACAGATACTTTTGCGCTCAGCCACTATGCAGAGCTTTCCGGATATGCCTATTCTCCTGGCCTTTGAACGAATCATCACCCCACGAATAAATATCGTGGGGTTTCCTTTTGCTATTGCTTTAGCATAGTGCTTGACTAAAGAACAAAAGTGTGTATAATAGAAATAGCAGGGGAGTCCCTGAAAGAGCAAAAAAGGAGTTTTTTATGGAGCAGCAAGAATATATGCTGAACAGGGAAGAACAGGTCGTATTCAGCCTGCGTTCCCTTTATCGGCAATTCGGA
>JAUMYD010000161.1:582-4032 GCA_030528765.1 Bacillota bacterium | reverse complement strand
CTGCTTCTCGTTCACAGGGCTGCTTCCTGAAGCAGAAAAGGCGTGAAGCAGACGTCGGAAAAGAATATGGAGGATGGAAATAAATGTTCATTGATGCGATGGGGAAAGCCTGCCCCACCCCGGTTATTTTGGCAAAAAAGGCCTTATCAGAAGGTTGCGCGGACCTTTCCGTGGCAGTAGATAACGCCGTGGCACTTGGAAACCTGATGCGACTTGGCAACAGTATGGGCATTAAAGTGGTCAGTGAGGAGAAAGATGCCGGCTATGTTGTTCATTTTCAGGCTGCCGCTCAGTCTGCTCCTCAGCCTGCTCCGCAAAGGGAAGAAAGCTCGGCTTGTAATGCAAGCACTGGGTATTGCATCTTCATTGGGAAAGATTATTTGGGAGAGGGAGAAGAGGTGCTGGGCCGAAATTTGATGAAAATGGCACTGTATACTCTTTCGCAGGAGGATGAAGCTCCCGCATGTATTCTTTTTATGAATAGCGGAGTAAAGCTGCCTGCCGGTGAGGAAGTGCAGGTTTTGGATAGCTTGACAGAGATGATCGCCAAAGGGACAGAGGTTTTGGTTTGTGGAACCTGCCTGAATTTTTATGGCTTAGAGGATCAACTGAAGCTGGGTACAGTCAGCAATATGTATGATATTCTTTTCCATATGCGCTCTGCGGCCAAAGTCATTAGCTTTTAGGCAAAGAATATTTGTAAATAAAAGAAGAGAGCAAGTGAAATTCTCATGGATTTTCGTCAGTTAGAAATTTTTGTTGCAATTATAGAAGCGGGCAGCTTTTCCCGGGCCGGCGAGCGCCTTTATATGTCTCAGCCTACGGTTACAGCGCATATGAACAGCTTGGAACGGGAATTGGAGCAGCAGCTGCTTATTCGCAGCAATAAGGGCGTTCGCCTGACCGAAAGCGGCAAATATCTTTATGAATATGCGCGGAATGCTTTGGAGCAGCGTGAAGATATTCTGTTAAAGCTTTCCAAAAAACAGAGCGGTCTTACCCAGCTGCGTATTGCCGCCTCCTCTGTTCCGGCTCAATGCCTCCTGCCGGAATTGCTTTCCAGTTTTCACCAGCAGCATAATGGGCTGAGAATCAACATGTCTTTCTGTGACAGCATGGAGGTAAGCCAGAAGTTAACATCCCAGCAGGCTGATTTGGGTTTCAGCGGATATTGCGCTTTTGATGTAGAATGTGAATATCTGCCCATTGCCCAGGACCGTCTGGTCGTCATTACTCCTAAAGATGGGAGCTATGCAAGCCTGCCGTATGCACAGCCCTTCCCGATCGAGCTGCTTCTGTCTGCACCCATGGTCGTGCGGGAAAGCGGGTCTGGCACCAGGCGTGAATTCGTCAATTATCTGCAGAAACATTGCCCCGGTAGGAATCCAAATATAGTGGCTGTTTTAGAGGACTATCTGGCTATTAAAAATGCAGTCAGTGCCGGGATGGGAATCTCTGTGATGTCTGGCCGCTCCGTTGAGGATTATGTTCGCCTGGGCTATGTTCGCGCATTCCCTTTGGGGGAAGATGCCGTGCGGAATTTATATATTCTGCGCCGTAAAAAGAGCCGTCTGATGGGAATTGCAAAAGAGTTTTTTCAGTTCGCGCTGGAAGAATTTTCCCGGGATGGGACAAAGGAGCAGCATACCCAGCTTCCCTGATGTCGGCATATGTTTTTTCTTGTTTTAGGTGAGAATAGTTTTTCTATCTTATATAGAAAACGGAGTGGAATTATCCACTCCGTTTTTCGCTGTTAGCGGGTGTCTTTATCTTTTTCTGTTAGTCCGGATACTTTCCTTATTCGCAGATGACGTTTTCTATGCAGGTGGAGGCACAGGAGAAGAGCATGGATTTGTAGCGCAGCTGAAAGCGCATTATATCGCCCAATTTATAGCTTTGCTCGCTATTCTGGATATCAACGATCAGGTGATCACTGCTGGCACCCAGAATATCCACTCCGGCATCCTCAGGGATCAGCTTGTTTTCATCGCCGATGTCCGCCAGTCCAAGTGCCAGTATGGCGCGGTTTCTCAGGCCCCTGTCCACATAGGTGGTTTCGTAGCCAAAGGCATTTCTGGCCTTCTCGCCGATAGGAAAGGTGGGCTTTTCGCCGATCTCAACAATTTCCGCCTCCAGGATCAAAGCAGCATTGCTGAGCCCGGGCAGCGGGCTTTTCCAGTAATCAATCAGGTCACAGGGAACAGTAAGGGCCTCCCCGATCCGGAGCTGTGAGATCCCTTTGGGCATCCCGCCCCGAATAAGAAGGGGTAGAGAAGAGGTGTTCCCCCCGGAAACTACTTCCAGTTTCCGGCCAATCCTTTTCTCAATCTCCAGGGCATCCTCGACCAGCTCTCCCAGGTTTTTTTCCGTTGGGATGATTGAGCCGTAGCAGGTCAGGTTGGTGCCGATCCCCAACAGATCCAAGCCTTCCATCGATTCAACCTGGGAAGCAAGAAGATAGAGCTTCTCTCTGCAGAAAATCCCTTCCCGAAGGTCGCCCAGATCCCGCATGAGGATGACCTGATGCCGACGCTGCTGCCGTAGTGCTTCCTGATTCAGCGCCTCCAGCACTTGTGCTTCGGAGTGCAGGCTGATATCAACATGTTGCAGCATTTTGGCCAGTTCTGAAAGCATAGGAATTCGCAGCATTGTTTTGCACGTGGGGAAAAGCTTCTTTGCTTCTTCCAGGTGGGCAATTCTGGAACTGGAGAAGCAGCGGAATCCCCCTTCCCATAAGGCCTGCAGAAAAGGTGGAAGTGCATTGAAGCCTTTGATAACAGCAACTGCTTCGATTCCGGCTTCTGCGCAAAGATCATAAAGAATGCGTCCGTTTTTTTTGATGACTTCCGGATAAATTAATAAGCGGGGGTAGCCCATGAGAGCCCTTCTTTCTGCGGTGATTTTTCCTTTTTGCTTTTTCGATGATTTAAAAGGCGAATTCCTTTTCAGTAAAAAAAAGAGTTTTCTAAGGAAACAATAATTCCACATTCCGAAAGGATTTCCTGTCCTCCCATATGAAATAGCTCTTCCTGCGTAAAAATATTCCTCGAAGCGAAAGAATTTTTCCCCAGCAGGGGAAGAAAGGTTTACCTTGGCGGCCCTGATTTCTTGTTATATGGATCAGCTGTTCTCGTAAAAAATTTTTCCTTGATACATTTTTTTGATAAATATTTTTCTTTTTTGCAGAAAAAAAGAAATTTTTCTTGGAAATGCAGGAGTCCGCTCATCTTTTCACGAAAGTTTCAGGGATAATACCAAGGAATTTACTTGACAATCCTTTGTCAGTATGTTACATTACTTAAAGATGCGGGTGTAGCTCAATGGCAGAGCGTCGGCTTCCCAAGCCGATAACGTGGGTTCGATTCCCATCACCCGCTCCAGTAAGAATCTTATCTCTGTGGGCCTGTTACATCTGTATATAGATAACAGGTCGTTTTTTGTAATAGAACT
>JAUMYD010000161.1:0-572 GCA_030528765.1 Bacillota bacterium | reverse complement strand
ATTTTTAGCGGTAGCTTTCTTTATTTTTAGAAAGGTCTGATGAATTTGGTACAGAACCGAAATATACACGAAGCTACATATATTAAAGCTCAAAAGGCTAAAGGCAGTAAGCAATCCCGTCATACGCAGCGCATCGTTTCTTCTGTTGTAGTTTTGCTCTGCTTTGCTTTTTTGATCATTGGTGGCTTCAATGTGATTTCTGCTACTTCTGATGCCTATGTTGTGATCGTAGACGGAGAAGAGGTTGCTACTTTGGTTAGCTGGAGTGAGGCTGAAGCAGCCATTACGCAGTGTATGGAAAACCAATCCCTGGCTTTTTTGGATGAGTATTCCTACGATGTCTCTTATACAAATGATTTGCTGATAGAAACGGTCCCGGCCATCAATGTGGTCTATAACGATGTGGCTGAGGCAGCTGCGATCTTAGGAGAAAAGCTGCATATGCAGGCAAATGCCACTGCTGTTATGATCAATGAAGAAAAGGCTTTCTGCGTTGCGAACGGCACAGCAGCTTTGGAAGCGGTTAAACGCGCAAAAAATCATTATGCGGATCCCAATGATCCCAGTGTGGC
>JAUMYD010000160.1 GCA_030528765.1 Bacillota bacterium | reverse complement strand
AGATGCGCAGTGATTTCCTTACTGCACTGCAGCCTGCTTTTGGCAGACTCAGTGCTATGGGCATTCGTTATAGCGCTCTCACCGGCCACACGAAGGAACTCAGCGAAGCCATGAGAGAGGAGCTCTCCGTAGAATGGGGGCAGCTTCGCGGTATTGAAGTCGTGAAAGTTGGCGTTTCTTCCGTGAAAGCACCGGAAGAAGACGAAAAGATGATCAAGGAAATGCAGCGCAATGCAGCTTTCATGGATCCCACTCGTGCTGCAGCACATATGGTGGGCGCGCAGGCCTCTGCAATGCAGACTGCTGCCGGGAATACTGCTGGTGCCATGACCGGCTTTATGGGCATGGGTATGGCGCAGGGCATGGGCGGCGGCATGAATCCGCAGAATCTCTATGCCATGGGTCAGCAGCAGGCACAGCAGCAGGCTGCTGCTCCTCCCCCCGCTCCGGCTCCTGTCGGCTGGACCTGTGCCTGCGGTACCGGTGGAAACACTGGCAAGTTTTGCCAGAACTGTGGCCAGCCGCAGCCGGCCCCCGCTCCCGCAGCCGGTAGCTGGAAATGCTCCTGCGGTGCTGTGGTAAGCGGCAAATTCTGCCCGGAATGCGGCAGCCCCAAACCTGCCGAAGAGGGTTGGACCTGCACTTGCGGTGCTGTAAACAAGGGTAGATTTTGCCCGGAATGCGGTGCGCAGAAACCGGCTGGCGTTCCCCAGTATAAATGCGATAAATGCGGTTGGGAACCGGAAAAAGGTACCCAGCCCCCCAGATTTTGCCCGGAATGCGGCGATCCTTTTGATGCCGGTGACATCCTGTAATTGATTTTTCCTGCGAAGGGGCTTCTTTGTCCAGCCTGTCTACGGATGGGTCTGAAACAAGGAGCCCCATTCTCGAAACGCAGTGCGGCGGGGATTGTGCCAGTTTTGGCTTCCTGTATGCAGCTTTCCGGAAGAGTAATGGGTTTAACAGTGAAAGATTTTTTATTGTGCAGCTACCTTGGCTTTTTCCGAGAGGCGTTCTAAAAAGAAAAATACTTAAAGGAGAATGGCATATGAAAAAAATACTTGCAATTTTTTTGATTCTCTGCATGAGTTTGACGCTGTTTTCTTGCGGAACAACAGAAGTTGCTGTGGAAGACCCCGTTGTTCCGGAACCTGTTCCCGAAGTCGTAGAAGACGCGGGTTTGGCCACGGCAGCGTGGAGTAATAAATCCGGCGATTTTGTGCTTACTGTGGTCGGTGCTGAAAAATTTATCGATTCCGATGGTGATGACGCTCTGCGCATTTACTATGATTTCACGAACAAAACTACGTACACCACCTCACTGGTGGACGAAATCCTGGATGAGATCTACAGCCAGGGTGGCGTGGAGCTGGAATACACCTTTACCAACTATGGGGAAGGTGTTCCGGAAGAATATAACCGTATGCTGAACATCCGTCCGGGGGTCAGTATCCGCTGCATAAATGAGCTGAAGCTCCAGTCTGAGGAAGCTGTTTCCATGGTTTGCGAAGCACCCAACTTAGATGAGCCCATTCTGGAATATGAATTTGATTTGGCAGCTTTGCCGGGGGTGCCTGCTGAGGGCTTGCCCATGGCTACGGTTGCCGAGCCGGAATGGATTGCTTCCTGGCCCTCCTCTGGCACCTATGATGAGGAATATCATGTAGCAATCACCTCCAGTGAGTTCACGGAAGATTTAGATGGTGAAAAGCTTCTGCGCGTTTACATTGATTTTACCAACAATTCTTCGGAAGCAGATTCCTTTGGCTATGCAATTTATGAGCTCCGCGCTTTCCAGGATGGAGTTCAGCTGGAAATGGGGCAGGTCAGCAGCGATAAGAAGGTTCCGGAATCCGCTAATTACTATACTGATGTTGAGCCTGGCCAGACGATCTCTGTTGCCGCGGAATTCGAACTGATCAGCGAAAGCCCGATTGAGATCGAAGTTCATGATCCCTGGACAGACGGTGGCCTGGGCCTGATTGTGCCCGGAAAGTAAAGCAGAAGCCTGCGATACAGCAGAATTTGATTTGATCCGAAGGCCGGAAGCTCTTTTCGGCCAAGGTGAATGAGAGAAGCAAACATAGGGAGTGGCCGGTTGCCGCAGGCCACTCCCTCTTTCGTAGCACAGTGTTTGATCGGTGTGCAGCTTATATAGAGACAGGAGGAAGAAAAGACAATTCATGCTCCGAAGAGGAACAACTGTGGAATTTTGATAAAGTCGGATTCCTGTCTCCGCTGCCTTCGATTCCGGGGGGATCCGGCAGGAAGAGCAGTATGCTGTTTTTTCATGCTGGGCCCTGAAGCTTTCACTGCGGAGTGATGTTTCTGTTTATCACCAAACACATCGCTTTTTGGGGATCACACGAAGCTTGTCTTTTGAACATAACGCAAAAAGAGGTGGAAAAAATGAAAAAAGCCTTTTGTTTGTTTTTCATCTGCATACTGCTGTTTTCTCTTTCCGGCTGTGGGCCGGAAAGATCGCTTCCTGATGGAGCTGATACGGAATGGACGGGCGGAAGCCTGGAGGAGAAAAATCCGCAGGGTGGAAATCTTCAGCCAAACAGACCTTCTCAGGAGGCAGAGGCTGAAAGCGTGGAAATCACAGAAAGCGCATTGCTTCCGCTGCAGCTTTATCTTGGGAGCCATTATCTGGATGAGTGGGATGAAAATTTCAATGTCCTTTGCGCGATGAGTTGGCAGAACCTTCGCATGGGAGAGGAGAGTGCAAAGAGATTTCCTGCTCTTTATGAAATCCTGCAGGGGATGGACGCAGAAAATGCTGCTTACTATGCTTCCACTATGGAGGGTTTGCTCCCTCAGGCAAAAGAAGCATGTGCGGCAAACCCAGAGTACTTTTCAGGCTTCAGTATGGAGTCTAGATACAGCCCGCAGAGGGCGGATTCTTTTGTTTTGAGTATCATGGAAGATAGCTATGAATATACCGGGGGCGTGCATCCGAATTACGGCTGCTTTTGCATGAATTTTGACCCCGCAAGCGGTGAACTTCTGCAGCTGGAAGATATTCTCCTGAATACGGAATCCCTTCCCCAGCTTCTCGCAGAAAAAATTCGCTCCAAATACAGCTTCGATTCTTTTGAAGGGCTGGAGGGGCAGCTGGCAGATTATAGCCTGATCGATTTCAATTGGAGCCTGGGATACCAAGGCATCACTTTCTATTTCAACCCTTCGGAGATCGCTGCCTATGCGGTTGGCTTGCTGAGCGTTACGATTTGGTTTGATGAAAATCCGGAGCTTTTCCAGGAAAAATATATGGAAGTGCCGGAGGGCGGTTATGCTCGTCTGCTACCGCTGTTTACTGAAGTGGAAGTGGATTTGAAAGCCAATGACGGAAGACGGGACCAATTGAGCGTCTTCACCGTAGAGGGAGAATATGGCAGCAAGCAGCTTCAGATCCTCTGGAATGAGGTAGAATTCGTAGAGGACGATTATACCGGCTTTGAACTCATCCCGTATCTGGTCTGCCTGGGTGAAGGTGCTGCCGCGAGGTATTTCCTTTATGTTGAGACCGTGGGAGAAAACGGGTATCGCAGCCTTTATATGTATGATCTGAATGGCGAAGTGATCTCCATGATCGCAGAGCTTTCCGGAGCTGGTTTCCCTTCCTATCATGATGAGGAGCAGGGGATATACTACTATGCATTGTTCAATGATCCTTCTTCCTTTCTGCTGGGGACAAAGATCAATATTCTGGGAAGCATGACCGGAACTAAGCACTACTCCACAAACCCGCAGAGCGGCATCGCAGAGACCACTGCGGATGCTTATGATCTGCCGGAGGATATGCCTGAGATCATATCCAAAATCCCCCTTCGGGTGCGGATTTTACCGCAGCTCCAGGAGGAAGAATTGCCTGCCGGAACGCATTTTTCCTTTCTGCAAACGGATAATGAAAGCTATGTGGATATGTCCCTTCCCGATGGCAGGAAATGCAGGATCGATTTTGAATATAAGGATTGGACCTTAACCATCAATGGGGTCCCGGATCTGGATTGTTTTGAAGAGCTGATTTATTCAGATTCAAATGCCGGATAGGAGTCTTGGGGCAATTTG
>JAUMYD010000159.1 GCA_030528765.1 Bacillota bacterium | reverse complement strand
GGGATGCTGATTTATAATCATTTTCTGAAACGCCGCAACGAGAAGAAGGAACTGTGTTAGTAGTTTCCCCCAATCCGATTCTCCCCTTCTCTTCCGCTTGCTTTTTGGAGGCCCCTGTTTAATTCGGGCGTTTGGAAGTGATGATAAGCTGGGAAAAAGGTTTCTGCCATGAAAAGAAGCTTTTTCATAAACAAAGAAGCAGTGTGATCCTTTGCGGAAACACTGCTTCTTTTCGCGTCTATGCAAGCGTTTATCTGCAGATTTTGTATAAAACAGCCGGGCAGAAAAGAAAAAATCTTACCAGCCGAAGTGCCTCCGCAGCCAGCCTGCGAAAGAGCAGAGAACAAAGGCCAAGATATTTACAGCAACGACACTGGCGCCGGAGGGTGTTGCATATACGTAGGAGAGCAGCATTCCTAAGCAAAAGCAAAGAAGGGAGAGCAGCGCAGAACAAAGGATCACGGATCGGAAGCATTTGCAGACCCGCATTGCAGAGAGGGCCGGGAAGATAATCAGACTGGAAATGAGCAGGGCCCCCATGATCCGCATCCCCAGAACGATGGTAATGGCAGTCAAAAAGGCGATGATCATATTATAAAAATCAACATGTGTCCCTGTAGCGCGTGCAAAGGTTTCGTCGAAAGTCACCGCAAAGATACGGTTATAAAAAACAATGAACAGCAGCAGTACCAGCGTGGAAAGACTGATGGAGAGCAGTACATCGCTGCCATCCATGGCCAGGATGCTGCCAAACATATAGTTGAATACTTCCGTATTCATTCCGGTGGTCATGGAAACGATCAGAACACCCAGAGCCAGAGAACTGGTGGCAATCAGGGCAATGGCCGCATCCCCCTTGATCTTACTGCTTTCGCTGATTCGCAAAAGGAAAAAGGCAGCAAGCACCACGATGGGAATTGCGATCTGCAGGGGGGCCATATTCAGTGCTGCTGCCAAAGCCAGTGCACCGAAGCCAACATGGGAAAGCCCGTCTCCAATCATGGAGTATCGCTTCAAAACCAAAGAAACCCCAAGCAAAGAAGCACAAAGAGAGACCAGCAGGCCAACTATGAAGGCCCGCACCATGAAAGCATGAGAAAAGATTTCCTCAAAGATCTGCATCATAGGCCAGCCCCCCCGGAGAAACTCTTGCCCAGATCACTGAGAAGATAATCTTTGCTTGTTCCAAAGAAGAGTGGCCGTCCTCCCAGATGCAAGATATGAGAAGCATAGCCAAGGGCTCCCAAAATATCATGGGAAACCATAATAATTGTGATTCCTTCCTGTTGGTTAAGCGTATAAATCAATTTATAGAGATCCTTTGTTGCCATGGGATCCAGGCCAGTGGTTGGCTCATCCAGCAGAAGGAGCTTATGTGTGGCACAGAGCGCCCGCGCAATCAACACACGCTGCCGCTGCCCACCAGAAAGCTCCTGGTAGCTTTTTTTTGCGATTCCATCCAAAGAAAGCCGCTTCATCACATCCCAAGCCTCTGCCTTTGCTTCAGGGGAAAAGAAAATCCTTTTTTGGCTTCGGTTCAGGCAACCGGACAAAACAACCTCATATACTGAGGCAGGGAAATCTCTTTGGATCTGGCTTTGCTGTGGCAAATAGCCAATTTCCGTATGCAGCAGGCCGCTTTCCATGTGGATGCAGCCTTGCGTGGGCTTATGCAGGCCAAGAAGGCTTTTTACCAGGGTGCTCTTCCCTGAGCCATTTTCCCCTACCACGCAGAGATAATCCCCGGAGTTCACCGTGAAATTCAAATCTGCCAGAACCGGCTTCCCATCATAAGAAAGCGTTACATTTTCGCAGCTGATCAATGCCATCAGTTTAATGCCTCTTCCAAAACGATAAGATTCTCTTCCATCAAACTAATATAGCTTTTCCCCGCTTCAAAATCCTCCTTGGAAAGCGTATGGCAGGATTGGAAAATGCGAATATCTGCCCCGCTGTCCGCAGCAATGGTTTTCGCAATGTTGTCATTGCTCATTTCCAGCTTCAGAATTACAGGGATCTGCTCCTCCCGAACAAGATCGATAAGCTCCGCAATCATAGCGGCACTGGGTTCTGCTTCGGTCGAGCAGCCGATATAGGCAGCCTGATAATCCAGGCCGTATTCGTTGACAAAATATCGCAGCGGGAAACGATCACCAAAAACCAGCCGTTTGCGCGCAGCGTTTTTCACCAAATCCCGGAACCGAGCATCCAGATCTTCCAGTTGCTCCAGATAAGCTGCACATTTCTCTTCATAAATCATGGCCTGCTGTGGAGCGGCAGCTTGCAGTGCTGAGGATATCTTTTCTGTGATTCGCATTGCGTTCCGTGGAGAGGTCCAGACATGCTCATCAACAAGCTCCTGCTCATGCACATGATTTTCCTCTTCCCCATGAGAATGCTCCTGCTGCTCCGGATGTCCCTCTTCCAGTAAATCCACACAATCCATCATGCGGACGATCTGCTTTTCAGATAGATCTATCGAAGAAAGAATATCGTCCAGCCAGGTATCCGAGCTTCCCCCTACATAAATGAAGATATCGCAATCCTCAATGGCGATGATGTCCTGTGGGGAAGGGCTGTAAGAGTGGCTGTCCATTCCGGGAGCGATCAGGAGATGAAGTGTATCCTCTTCAGTGCAAATTTGCCGGGCAAAATCATAAGCCGGAAAAATACTGGCCACGATCTTCAGCCCACCGGTATCCTCTTCCGGTAAGGAATCCCTTGTACAGCCCGAAAGCAACAGCAAAACGCATAAAATTCCAAGCAGCAATGAAAAACGAAGGGAAAAGGCATGTCCTTTCATTATTATAGCACCACCTGCCTAAAAAATTGCCGGGAAATATTTTCCTCAATTATAGCACGGGAAATTCATTCAAGCAATGAAAAATAGAGAGCCTGCACGGGCAGGAAATTTCTTAACAAGGAAGAAATAAAGAAATATGATAAATATGGGCGTGTTTTATTTCACGGCATGTTAATTAAATTTGCTTTAACAAAGGAGGAAAATAAATGAAGACTTCTCGTGTGGAAACTGTTATTAAAAATATGCAGAAGGCTGGTATGTCCCAGCTGATCATCAGTGATCCGGATTCTTTGTTCTATCTCTGCGGAATCGGTTACGATCCCGGGGAGCGCCTCTTGGCTATGTATCTGGATGCAGATGGGAATGCACATCTTTTCAATAACCACATGTTTCCTCAGGAGCCCCAGGATGGCTTGAATATCCATCTGTATGATGATGTGGATGATTATATGGGCATGATTGCTGGTGTGGTTAAGCCCGGCCCCATTGGTATTGATAAGTTCTGGCGTGCGAAATTCCTCCTGCCCTTGCTGGAAAAGGCACCCGGTCTGGAACCAAAACTGGGTTCCGCTGCTGTGGATGATGCACGCAACCTGAAAGATGCTGAAGAGATCGAGTTGCTGCGTCAATCCTCTGCAATGAACGATGCTACCATGGGCGAAGTCATCAAGCATCTGGGTGATGGGATGAGCGAAAGTCAGATGGCTCGCTTTGTTGCAGAAACCCATGTGAAAAACGGCGCGGATGCTGCTGTGGACCAACTGGTCTGCTACGGTATTGGCTGCAGTGAACCGCATCATGAATGCGGTGCTGCCACTGTGAAACCCGGAGACAGTGTGATTTTTGATATTTTTGCACCTCGGAAGCATTATTGGTGTGATATGACCCGTACCGTCTTTTATAAGAGTGCGGATGATGAACAGAAAAAGGTCTATGAGATTGTAAAAGCTGCCAATCTGGCCGGCGAAGCTGCTATTCGCCCCGGTGTACGGCTTTGCGATATCGATGGAGCTGCCCGTAAGGTGATCGAGGATGCCGGCTATGGCAAATACTTCACCCATCGTCTGGGTCATGGCTGCGGCTTGGCCATTCATGAGCCCCCGGATTGCAGCAGTGTCTGCCAGCAGGTAGTTCAGCCCGGCATGTGCTTCTCCGTTGAGCCTGGCGTATATATTCCCGGCAAATGGGGTATGCGTGTTGAGGATCTGATCGTAGTCACAGAGGATGGCTGCGAAGTTCTGAACAAGTTCACGAAGGAAATGATTATTGTTG
>JAUMYD010000020.1 GCA_030528765.1 Bacillota bacterium | reverse complement strand
TTGTAGCCGCAGAAGGGCAGCATAGCCATGGGATCGCGGCGAACAACGCCCACAGCACCGGAAGCGGCAGCGGTGGTCTCAGAGGCCATGATGGAGCCTACGAATACGCCATGATCCCAATCCCGGGACTGGTATACCAAGGGAGCAGTCTTGGCGCGGCGGCCGCCGAAGATGATGGCGGAAAGCGGAACACCATTGGGATTCTCCCATTCCGGAGAGATGCAGGGGCAGTTGCGGGCAGGCGCGGTAAAACGGGAATTGGGATGCGCGCCCTTTTCGCCGGTGGCAGGATCCCAGGGCTCACCCTTCCAGTTCAGCTGGCCGGTAGGCGGATTCTTATCCAGGCCTTCCCACCAGACAGTACCGTCATCCTTCAGCACCACGTTGGTGAAGATGGTACCTTCATGGGTGGAGGCCAGTGCATTGGGATTGGATTTCTCATTGGTGCCGGGGGCAACGCCGAAGAAACCGGCTTCCGGATTCTGTGCATAGAAGCGGCCATCCGGGCCGATGCGGATCCAGGCAATGTCATCGCCCACGGTCCAGACCTTATAGCCCTTGGCACGATAGCCTTCCGGCGGGATCAGCATGGCCAGATTGGTCTTGCCACAGGCAGAGGGAAAGGCAGCGGCCACATATTTGGTCTCGCCCTGGGGATTTTCGATGCCCAGGATCAGCATATGCTCAGCCATCCAGCCTTCTTTCCGGCCCTGATAGGAAGCGATACGCAGAGCGAAGCATTTTTTGCCCAGCAGCACATTGCCGCCGTAACCGCTGTTGCAGGAGCGGATGGCATTGTCCTCGGGGAACTGCAGGATGTAGCGTTTTTCTTCATCAATATCGCATTTGGCATGCTGACCGCGAACGAAATCATTGCTGTCGCCCAGGGCTTCCAGAACCTTTTCGCCGGTGCGGGTCATGATGGCCATATTCAAAACAACATAAATGCTGTCCGTGATTTCAATACCGATCTTGGAAAAGGGAGAGCCGACAACACCCATGGAGAACGGGATGACATACATGGTGCGGCCAGCCATTTTGCCGCGCATAATTTCATCCGTCATAGCATAGGCATCTGCGGGGGCCATCCAGTTGTTGGTGGCGCCGGCATGTTCCTTAGTATCGCTGCAAATGAAGGTACGGGCTTCTACACGAGCCACGTCGTTGACAGCAGTCCGGTGATAATAGCAGTTCGGCAGCTTTTCCTGATCCAGCTTGACGATCTCGCCGGTGGCCATAGCCTGCTGGCGCAGAGTTTCCAGCTGCTCTTCACTGCCATCGATCCAGACGATCTGATCCGGTTTCAACAGATCGGCAGTTTGCTGAACGAAATCCTTGACTTGCTGATTTTTGCATTCCATACGTTTTCGATCCCCTTTTATCAATAAATTTTATAGAAAGACGATGAAGCATAACAAATACATACAAAGATATATTTAGGCCTTTCTATAAAATCTCCTCTATAAAAGAGTATTAAAATAATTATATATAATTCACTCTTTTAAAATAAAAAATATGGCAGAAGATAGGAAATCGAATATAAGCAGAGAAATTGCTTCGGCAATCCTAAAATGCATGCCCCTCTAAATATTATATAAAGAGCTATAGCCCTCATAAAGAATTCCCAGCTTTCCTTGATTGAAGGAAAGCTGGGAATAAAACAGAATATTTAGATTAAATAGTACACCAAAGAAGGAGGGCTCCCCATGTTCACCCAAAGCAAAACGATCAAAGTCTTTTTATCTCTGCTGCTGATCCTGAGCTTCTGCATCTTCGCTGCCTGCAGCACAGACAGCCCGGAAATCCCGGAGGAAGCCCCTGCCTCAGAAAGCATGCCGGTTCAGGGGGAAAGCCCTGCGGGTACCGCAACGCAGGAGGAGTCGGCCCCGGCCCAGGAAAGCCCGGAGGATACTCTCGAAGAAGATGAGCCTCTCGTTGATATTCCGGAGGATGCGTATCTTCTGGTGAGCCATGCGGATATTCCCATTCACCACTCCCTGGAATCCATGCAGAATTGGGCACCCATCATTGTGGCAGGCTATTTTGAGAGAGAGGTGGATCTCTGGAATGCCAGCCGGGATCCGGAAGATATCACAAAACCCTCTGAAAAGCATTATACCGCAGCCCGAATCTATCGTTTTCGCACGGAGGAGGTTTTAAAAGGCGAAGAAATCCCAGAGGAAATCTCCGTAAGCTTTGCCTATTCCCGCAAGCGCGAAGGAAAAATCCCGAATAGCTATGTAAATGAGCAGGGGCAGACCGTCCGGGAGGATACGGAAGAGGATTCCTATAGCTTTCATACGGTATACAGCTTTTTCACGGAGCCTCCCCTGAATCAAAAAATACTGCTCTTCCTGAAATATGAAGAAGGAAATACTGTCTATTTTTCCGCAGGATACCCTTCCATGATCGCCCTGCGTGAGAATGGCAGCCCGGAGCTGCTCTCCAGCCTGGTTCAGACAGAGGAAAACCAGGAGCCGCAGCCCCAGATATTCCAGAGCGTGGGGGGCAGGGACATCTATTATTATGATTCCGGCCTCAATCCGGATCGGGTGACGAATTTTCTGGAGGGGATGGATCTGGATGATCTGTTGGATGAAATGGATATTCAAGATGAAGCGCAAAGAGAGCGCATCCACAGCATCGTGCGCTCCGGTGCAGAAGACGAATAGCGCAAAGCTTTCTCCGGGGCCTCCGCAAGGCCCCCTTCTTTTTGCCTGCATCTTGCGAAGGGAAAGCTGTAGGGATATAATGGAAAAAAAGCAAATGTATTTTTATAGGAGGAACGATGACTGATCTATCCACACTGCGGCAGATCCTCCTGGATTACCAGCCCGATTCCGAGCAGGAAGAGGCAGATCGGCAGATCATGCTGGATTTTCTGGAGAAAAACCCGGATTGCCTGCTCCGCAGCAACAAGCTCGCCCATTTCACCGCATCCAGCTGGATCCTGGATGAAAGCGGGCAGCAGAGCCTGATGGTTTACCACAACATCTACGATGCCTGGTCCTGGACAGGGGGCCACGCAGACGGAGAAGCAGCCCCCTTGGCCGTAGCCATAAAAGAGGCCCGGGAAGAAACAGGGCTGCAGCAGCTGAAGGCCCTGAAAAAGACGCCCATCTCTTTGGAGATCATCACCGTGGAGGGGCATTGGAAGCGGGACAGCTACGTCCCGGCTCACCTGCACCTGAATCTGACCTATCTTTTACAGGCTTCCTCCGATCAGGCGCTGCAGCATTGCCCGGAAGAAAACCAGGGCGTGCGCTGGGTGCCCAGAGCAGAGGTGCTGACCACCTCCGGGGAAGAAAAAATGTTTCACATCTATCGCAAGCTGAACCAAAAGGCAGATGCCTTCCTGTCCTCTTTTTAGGATAAAAAAAAGAAAGCCTGTTTTTCTCAGTTGACACGAACATATGTTCGAACTATAATAAAAGCAAGAAACCGCTGGGGGAAACAGCTATGGAAATTCTGAACAAACCGATCGAGATGATCTCTATCTGCAGTGTAAATGGGGATCTGCGGCCCATACGCTTTCGTTTCGAGGATGAAAGCCACCACCCCCGCATTGTGCGTATCCAGGAGATCCTCTCTACAAAGGAAAGCCTGCAGCTGGGGATCCAAAGCTTTCTTTACCTCTGCCATGCTGTGACGGGCGAGCGGGATCTACTCTTCGAGCTGCGCTATATCGTGAAAAGCCATAGCTGGGTCCTTTACAGGATCATTTATTAGAGCCATGAATAAACCGGAAACCATCATCTGCCACATCGATGTAAACAGTGCCTACCTTTCTTGGACAGCTGTTCATCGCATACAATTTCTGGGGGAAAGCCTGGATCTGCGTACCGTTCCGTCCGTGATAGGCGGCAGCGAAGAATCCCGCCATGGGATCGTGCTGGCCAAAAGCGGCCCAGCGAAAAAATATGGCATCAAAACCGGGGAACCGCTCTTCCAGGCCCGGCAAAAATGCCCCAATCTGATCGTTGTGCCGCCGGATCATGCTTTATACGCAGAGGCGTCCCGGCAGCTCATCCGTTTGCTGCAGGAGGAAAGCCCCGTGGTGGACCAATATTCCATCGATGAGGCCTGGATCGATCTGAGCGGTATGGAGCGCCTTTACGGCCCTCCGGTGCTGGCGGCAGAGCGGATCAAAAACCGCATCCGGGAGGAGCTGGGCTTCACCGTCAACATTGGCGTTTCCAGCAACAAGCTGCTGGCAAAAATGGCCAGCGATTTTCAAAAGCCGGATCTGGTGCATACCCTTTTCCCGGAGGAGATCCCGGATAAGCTCTGGCCCCTGCCCGTTCGGGAGCTTTTTTATGTGGGCAGCTCTACAGAAAAGAAGCTGCTGGAGATGGGGATCCGTACCATCGGCCAGCTGGCAGCGGCTGATCCGCAGCGCCTGCGGAAAAGCCTGCATCAGCATAGTCAGATCATCTGGGAATTCGCAAACGGCAGATGCGGCCATTTTCTGGATGCACAGCACACGGAAAACAAAAGCTATGGAAACTCTACCACCACCAGCCAGGATGTAGTGGATCGGGAAACGGCACATCGCATCCTTCTGGGCCTTTGCGAAAGCGTGGGCAGCAGGCTCCGGAAAGATGCGCAGCAGGGCAGCTGCATCTCCGTGACGATCCGCAGCAGCAGCTTCGCCAACAGCTCCCAGCAAATGCAGCTTCCCTTCCCCACAGCAGCCACGATGGAAATTTTCCGGGCCGCCTGCCAGGTCTTTGATCGGCTCTGGGATGGCAGAACCCCGCTGCGATTGCTGGGGGTCTCCATGAGCAGCCTGGAAAACAGCGAAGAATGGCAACCCTCTCTCTTTCAGGAGGCAAACCATGAAAAGCTGAGAAAAGCCGATGCCGCCATCGACCAACTGCGCAACCGTTTTGGAAAACAGGCCATCGTTCGGGCCAGCCTGCTGCAGAAAGATAAAGATACGGGGGGAAGCCAAAAAGAGCTGCCTGCTTTCTGCAAAAAGCCCAGTCCGGAGGATTGAGGCAAAGCTCCCCCCGGGAAAAGTGCTTCCGCGGAAAGAACCGCTTCCGGAAAGAGCTGCCTCCAGGAAAATCAGGAAGGCACGAAAGCGGAAATCAAGGCAGGCATCTCGGCAGCAAAAAACATAAAAAATGCATCTCTTTCGAGATGCATTTTTCTTTTCTGCATTGTCTTTGGTGCTTATTCCGTCTGCGCTTCTGCCTGCTCACTATAGGTTTCCACGCAGAAGCCCTTATGCCCGCAATTCGGGCAGCGCAACTTCCGGGTGGTCGGCGTGTGATTAGCAAAGAGGGCTTCTTTAAAACCCGGCTTGAAAACATGATGGCACTGGGGGCAGATATAATCCACCTTTTTAAAATAGAAAACACTGATCCAGATGGAAATACCGATCACAAAGGGTAAACCCAAGACAAAGGGCCACCAGATCCCCTTGAATATCCCCAGAAGCAGGGTGCCGGCTTCAACAAGCTCCGCCAATAAACCAAAAGACAGCATGATCGCCCGAACCCGATACAGCTTTTTTCTGCTTTCCATAATGCGCGCTATATCGCCGATAGATTCAACAGAAAACCTCTCCATGTCTTTCAGGCCCCGTTTGATCTGCTCCAGCATACTCAGCTGCGTTTGCTTTTCCTGCAGCTCTTTGTGCAGAGCCATCTCCTGCTGCTCCAGCATGAGCGAGATCACGCTGCCCGGATCCTCTTCCGAGAAGAGCTCCCCGATGCTGTTGATCGAAAAGCCCACCTCCCGCAGGAAGCAGATGATCTTCATCTTCTTCAGATCATCCTCTGAGTAGAGCCGCCGCCCCCCTTCCGAGAGTTCACTGGGGACGAGCAGCTTCCGGGAATCATAATACTGCACGGTGCGCACGGAAACCTTGCAAAGCCTGGCCACCTCTCCTGTTGTATATTTCGACATAGCTTTCACCTCCTTACGCTGCCAGTATAGAACATGACCCAGCGTAACAAGCAAGGGCCCACGCAGGAGGATTTTTTAAAAACCAGCAAAAATCCGACAAATCCGCTTACTTCGGGCGATCCTCGGTCAGCAGCCTTTGTGTCCATTCCTCCTCATTGAAGCCCAGCAGCACAAAATCCTCCCCTATCAGCAGGGGTCGCTTCACCAGCATTTCATCGGAAGCCAGCAAAGCGATCTGCTCCGCTTCCCCCATCTGCGGCAGGCGATCCTTCAACCCGAGACTACGATACTGCAGCCCGCTGGTATTAAAAAAGCGGCGCAGCGGCAATCCGCTTTGCTGCTGCCAGCCTTCCAGCTCTGCAGCAGAAGGCTTTTCCAGCTGTATATCCCGCAGCTCATATGCCAATCCATTGGCCTCCAGCCAGGCTTTTGCCTTCCGACAGGTACTGCATTTGGGGTAACAAAGAAATAACATACGATCCCCTCCTGAATTGATCATAATAAGCGGATCCAGCATAAAAGCTGCATCGAGCCTGGATCCTGCAAAAAAGAGCCGGTTTCCTGGGAAACCAGCTCTTTTCGTTTCAGCCTTGTTATTTGGCATAATCCACAGCACGCGTCTCGCGGATCACCACGACCTTGATCTGGCCGGGGTATTCCAGCTCTGCTTCCACACGTTTTGCGATTTCCCGTGCGGTGCGGGTTGCCATCAGATCATCGATCTTATCCGGCTCCACGATAATACGGATCTCGCGGCCAGCCTGAATGGCATAGCATTTCTCCACACCTTCGAAGCTTTCCGCGATCTCTTCCAGCTTCTGCAAACGTTTGATATAGTATTCCAGTGTCTCACGGCGAGCACCGGGACGGGCAGCAGAGATGGTATCCGCAGCCTGCACCAGTGCATCTTCCAGAGAGGTAACTTCCACATCCCCATGGTGGGCCAGAATGGCATGAATGACACCGGGGCCTTCCTTATATTTCCGGGCCATATCTGCACCGATCGCAGTATGGGAACCTTCCATTTCATGATCGATCGCCTTACCGATATCATGAAGCAAACCGGCACGCTTTGCCAGGCCAACATCTGCACCCAGCTCGGCAGCCATAACACCGGCCAGATGAGAAACTTCTATGGAATGCTTGAGAACATTCTGCCCATAGCTGGTGCGGAATTTTAAGCGACCCAGCAACTTGACCAGCTCGCTATGCAGGCCGTGAACGTTGGTATCGAAGGTTGCCTGCTCGCCTTCGTCCCAGATGCGCTGCTCCACCTCCCGGCGGGATTTTTCCACCATCTCTTCGATGCGGCCGGGCTGAATACGACCATCCAGGATCAGCTTTTCCAGAGCATTGCGGGCAATCTCCCGGCGAACCGGATCAAAGCCGGAAAGGATAACAGCTTCCGGCGTGTCATCAATGATCAAATCTACGCCGGTCAGGGTTTCCAGAGTGCGGATATTGCGTCCTTCTCTGCCGATGATGCGGCCCTTCATTTCCTCATTGGGCAAAGGAACAACAGAAACCGTGGTTTCTGCCACATGGTCTGCGGCCACACGCTGGATAGCGGAAGCAATAATTTCTCTGGCTCGCTTCTCCCCTTCTTCCCGGGCACTGTTTTCGATATCCCGGATCATCATGGCAGCTTCATGCTTTACTTCGGATTCAATGGTATTCAGTAAGATCTGCTTTGCTTCGGTGGATGTGATGCCGGAAATTTCTTCCAGCTCCTGCATTTTCCGCTGCTGCAGTTCATCCAGATGTGCACCCTGCTCATCCAGATCCTGCTCTTTTTTACGAATGCCTTCTTCTTTTCGCTCGATACCTTCCAGCTTACGGTCGATATCTTCTTCTTTTTTCTGCAAGCGCTTCTCCTGGCGGACAAGGTCATTATGCCGCTCCTTATTTTCGCGGTCGGCCTCGCTGCGCAGGCGGTGGATCTCTTCCTTCGCTTCCAGAAGTGCTTCTTTTTTACGGGTTTCGCTTTCTTTGCGAGCCTCGATCAAAATCTTTGCCGCAGCTTCCTCGGCAGATTTGATTTTTGCTTCGGCAATGCTTTTGCGGATAATATATCCGCCCAGAATACCGATGCCCAATGCCACAAAAGCAATAAGAATCACAACAATTGGTGCCAAACTTTTCACCTCCAAAACAAAATTCGACTGACGAATGAGAAAAACCGAGCGTATCGCTCGGTTTTGAATCTAATAGATGACACAGATATCCCTTGGGGATATGCTTATTCAAAATATATATATATATATAACACAAAGGTATCTAAAAAATTAGATTATTACAACAAAATATATATATAAAATTAAGCTTCATCTATCGTGAAAAACCCATCTCATTCATGGATTCAAAACAAGCTCCAACAGCACTATTTTAATATATTGAGGGTTAGCTGTCAAGAAAAACTTCCTCCCATTTTCACGGACGCTCTATTCTTCCTCCTGCTCTTCCAAAAGGAACTGCAGGGCCTGATAGACCTGCCCGGGAGGGAAGCCCTTTCCCAGAAGGCGGCGCTGCAGGGAGGCCAGCTGCTTTCGACGGAGCAAAGCATCATCAGAAAGCTGCAAGCGGCGCAGCTCAGCCCGCAAAAGCCGCTCCAGAAGTGCGGATTCCTGCTCCGCCGAATACTCTGCCTCCAGAGCCTGCTGGATCAGGCTTTCCTCCAGGCCCAGCTCCCGAAGCTCATGACGGATCAATGCCCGGCTACGACCATTGAATTCCCGCCGCTGCCGGACCCGCCCGAGAGCAAAGCGTGCATCATCCAGGTAGCGCTGTTGCAAAAGCCGGCAGATCACCTCACCACAAGCTTCCGGCTCCGCCCCCCGACTGAGAAGCCGTTCCCGCAGCTCCTCCGCAGCATAATCCCGCTGGGCCAAATATGCCAAAGCAGCCGGATAAATAGCCTCCGGCTGCTCAGATAAATCCTGTTTTGGGCGCTTATTCCAGCTCATCGCCGACTTCATCCTCCATTGCAGAAAGCGGAGCTCCCGGATTTTCCTCCCCGCCAAGCACAGCGGCGCGGATGCGTTCTTCCACCTCTGCCATGATGGCAGGATTTTTCTCCAGAAAATCCTTGGCATTTTCCCGTCCTTGGCCAATGCGTTCACCCTTATAGCTGAACCAGGAACCGGATTTATCCACGATCTTCAGCTCAACACCCAGATCCAGAATGTTTCCGGAAACAGATATCCCCTTGCCATACATAATATCGAATTCTGCCTGCTTGAAGGGGGGAGCAACCTTGTTTTTAACGACTTTCACCTTCGTGCGGTTCCCCACCATCTCCGAGCCGGCCTTGATCACGTCGGCACGGCGGACCTCCACACGGACAGAGGAGTAGAACTTCAAGGCGCGACCGCCGGAGGTAGTTTCCGGATTACCAAACATCACACCCACCTTTTCGCGGATCTGATTGATGAAAATCAGGCAGGTATTGGATTTGCTCACTGCGCCGGTAAGCTTACGCAGAGCCTGAGACATCAGGCGGGCCTGCAGACCCACATGCGCCTCGCCCATATCCCCCTCCAGCTCCTGCCGGGGGACCAGAGCAGCCACACTGTCCACCACGATCACATCCAGGGCACCACTGCGAACCAAAGCCTCCGCGATCTCCAGGGCCTGCTCGCCGGTATCCGGCTGGGAAATCAGCAGCTCATCAATATCCACACCTAAATTCCCCGCATAAACCGGATCCAAAGCGTGTTCCGCATCGATGAAGGCAGCGGCACCGCCAGCTTTTTGAGCCTGCGCCACAATATGCAGGGCTACCGTGGTCTTACCGGAGGATTCGGGTCCGTAAATCTCCACCACGCGTCCACGGGGCATACCACCTACACCCAATGCCAGATCCAGAGCCAGGGAGCCAGTGGGTATCACATCTACAGTGGTAATGCTGGAGCTGCCCAGCTTCATAATGGAACCCTTACCAAACTGCTTCTCAATTTGCGCCAGCGCCGCTTCCAGAGCCTGCGCTTTATCGTTTTTGTCGTTGCCGCCTCTCATGCTTCTCTCCATATCATTTCCACCTCCGCAATTGGGATGCTTATTATCGAACAAATGTTTGATAATATTATACAATAGCCCCCCTTGCATTGCAAGAGTCATTTTTGCTTCTATAATAAATGTACCAAATTTCGGTCAATGCTATTCTTCTTCTGAAGCCAAAAATTCCCTGCCCAGCTTTACATAGGCTTCCGCATGCCGCAGACGAGCCTGCTCTGTGGAGGGGTCAAGCTGCTTGACCACTCTCCCCGGCACACCCATCACCTGGGAAAAGGGTGGGATCACCGCATTCGGCGGCACCACAGCCCCAGCGCCGATCACAGAGCCACGGCCCACATGGGCACCATTCAGGATCACAGCCCCCATACCGATCAGGCAGCAATCCTCAACAGTTGCCGCATGAACGATGCAGCCATGACCAACCGTTACATTATCTCCAAGAATAACAGGGGTGTCGTCATCCACGTGGAAAGTGCTGTTATCCTGAATGCTGCAGTTCCGGCCGATACGGATGGGGGCGATATCCCCGCGGAGCACCACACCATACCAAATGGAAGAGCCCTCAGCTACCTCCACTTCACCGATCAGATCAGCACTGGGTGCGACAAAGCAGCTTTCCGCGATCTGCGGCCTTTTTCCCTTATAATCGTAAATAGCCATTATTCCTCCCAGGCACAGGGCCCCTGCAACGCTTCCAGCATGGAAGCCTTCAATTCCAGAACCTTCTCTACGACCTGCTCCACTGGTACTTCCAAAACTTCGCCGGTCTCGCGGATCTTGATCTCTGCATTGCCTGTTTCATGACATTTCTTACCCATGGTTACCCGGATGGGGAAGCCCAGCAGGTCTGCATCATTGAATTTCACGCCGGGCCGTTCTTTACGGTCATCGATCAGAACTTCCACACCCTTCTTAGACAGGGAACGATAGATCTTTTCCGATTCCCCGACCAGCCACTCATCCTTATCGTTCACCGGGACGATCAGCACTTCATAGGGAGCCACCGTAATGGGCCAGCTGATGCCGTTTTCATCATGATGCTGCTCGATCACAGCAGCCATGGTGCGGCCCACGCCAATGCCGTAGCAACCCATGACCATGGAATGCTCCTCGCCTGCCTCATCCACATAAACGCAGTGCAGGCTGTCACTGTACTTGGTATGCAGCTTGAAGATCTGGCCCACTTCAATGCCGCGGGCACTGTCCAGGGGTGCCCCGCAAATGGGGCATTTGGCACCGGCCTCCACCAAGGCCAGGTCTACGATCTTATCGATGCGGTAATCCCCGCGCTGATAGTTAACATTCAGCAGGTGGAAATCCTTCTGTACGCCGCCGCATTCGTGATTGACCATCAGCGGAACTTCCCGATCAGCAAAGATCTCCACATCCTCGCCAATGCCCACGGGGCCGCAGTAGCCAGGCTCCATGCCATGAGCGCGGATCTCTTCATCTGTGGCAAAACGCAGCTCATAGCAATCCAGCGCATTGTTCAGCTTGACTTCATTGACCTGCCGATCCCCGCGAATCAGCACCAAAATAAAGCGTTTCTCATCTGCCATATAGCAAAGGCTCTTCACCGCACGATCCGAAGGGACCTTCAGCAGCTCTGCCAGCTGCTCCATGGTCTTGCAGTTCGGAGTCTCCACACGGACGATCTCCTTCATTTCTTCTCCCAAACCGGTGGGAACCGGCTCCACAGAAGCAAATTCATCCGTGGCTGCGTAATCGCAGTGATTGCAGAAGAGGATCTGACTTTCGCCCACCTCAGAAAGGGCCATGAACTCATGGCTGCCTTCGCCGCCGATAGCACCGCTATCCGCTGCCACAGGCCGGAAATCCAAGCCGCAGCGGGTAAAGATATTGGTATAAGCATCATGCATCTTCCGATAGGTGATGGCAAGGCCTTCTTCATCCCGGTCAAAGGAATAGGCATCCTTCATGATAAATTCCCGGCAGCGCATCACGCCAAAGCGGGGACGGCGCTCATCCCGAAATTTGGTCTGGATCTGATAGGGCAGCTGGGGAAGCTGCTTATAGGAACGGATATCCTGCCGGACGGTGGTGGTGATGATCTCCTCATGAGTGGGGGCCAACAGATAATCCCGATCATGGCGATCCTTCATCCGCATCAGTTCCTTGCCATAAACCCACCAACGACCGCTTTCCTGCCAAACATCAGCCGGGCTGACCACAGGCATCAGCAATTCCTGACCGCCGTAGGCATCCATTTCTTCGCGGATGATATTCTCGATCTTCCGCAGAGTACGCCAGCCCAGTGGCATATAGGTATAAATGCCCATAGAGACTTTATGGATCAATCCAGCCCGCAGCATAAGCTGGTGGCTGGCAATTTCTGCTTCTGCAGGGACTTCCCGCAAAGTGGTGGAATAAAGCTGCGTCATACGCATGGTCTTATCCTCCTTGTTTTTCAAATCGCTGGTATCCAGCGATATAATCGTTTTATTATAACATGCTTTTCCAATTTATACAAGCATACTCCTGTCTGCACTCCGGCGATTCGAATACGCTTATAAAGACTCGCCTTTCCCCGAATGCTTGAAAATCAGCCCATATTATGCTAAACTTTTAACATAAATATTAAAAAAGGAGGATCAGCAATGAAAAAACTCAGCTTCGCGAAGCTCCTCTGTCTCTGGTTCTTTTTTGCCCTCACTGCCCATATGATCAATGGCCTGACGCTGAAAAGCTCCCTTCTGGCCAGCCTGTGTACCGCCAGCCTGGGTATTTTTCTTCTCTTTTGCCCGATTTATCCCCAGAGATTGGCATATCATTGGGATGAGCAAAAATGCAAAGCTTTTATACGCCTCCTTGCAGTTCTGAACATTCTTCTCTCTTTTGTGATCCGGATCCGCTTCTAAGCAGAGGCTGCCGCTCTGCACTGCATAAAACAAACTCCCTGCTTTCTTAGCAGGGAGTTTTTCTGTAGGAAGATGTATTCAGGAAGATATATTTTTGCTAAAGAGAAACCGCACCTACTCCTCCTCTGCCAGTGCCCGCGCCAAGCGCAGAAATTCCGGCAGCAGCTCCGCCTCCGGAAAAAAGCCAAGCTTCTGCCCATGGCAAAAGATCAGACCCCCATCCGCGCCGCCGGCCAGACCCAGATCCGCATCGGAGGCTTCCCCGGGGCCATTCACCGCACAGCCCATAACAGCCACCTTTCGTCTGCGCCGGGGAGAAATAGCAGAGAGCTCCTTCTCCACACGCTGCGCCAGGCCGATCAGATCAATGCAGGTACGCCCACAGGTGGGGCAGGAAACGAATTCCCAGCCGCTCTGCTCCAGACCCAGCATTTGCAAAATATCTTTGGCGACCCGCACTTCCTCCACAGGATCCGCAGTCAAAGAAACCCGAAGCGTATCTCCAATACCTTCACTGAGCAGGGCACCAATACCGATAGCATTTTTCAGACTGCCCCGGGCCAGGGTACCCGCTTCCGTGACCCCTATATGAAGAGGGTAATCACTGATCTCCGCCATCCGGCGGTAAGCAGCCAGCATCACCGGCAGCTCTGTGCATTTCAGAGAGATCTTGATATCATAAAAGCCGCAGCGTTCCAGCTGCTCTGCCTGCTCCAGCGCGGATTCGCAAAGGCCCTCTGCCGTAATACCGCCACAGCGGGCCAAAATCCGCTTATCCAGCGAGCCGCCGTTCACGCCGATGCGGATGGGAATGCCTGCTGCCCTGGCAGCCAGCGCCACCTGCCGCACCCTGTCTGCATCGCCGATATTTCCCGGATTGATGCGCAGAGCCGAGATACCGGCCTTCACCGCAGCCAGTGCCAAACGATAATCAAAATGAATATCAGCCACCAGCGGCATGGGGCTTTGCTTCACGATCTCTGCCAGAGCCTGTGCTGCCATCTGATCCGGCACTGCCAGGCGGCCGATCCCACAGCCGGCCTCATACAGCTGCCGCAGCTGCGCCAGAGAAGCAGGCACATCCTGCGTACGGGTATTGTTCATGGATTGAATGGCGATGGGCGCGCCCCCGCCGATCTTCAGCCTGCCAATCCGCAGGCTGCGCGTTTTTTTGCGTGGATAGAGTTCCATCTTTTCCCTCCTGTAAAACGCATGGGGCAAAGACCGCTGGCAAGCCTCTTCGCCCCATGGAAAAATTCTTTTACAGTGCTCAGCCTGTAACCAGGCGAACAATATCCTGATATGTGATAAGCAGCATCAGGCCCATCAAAAGGATCAGCCCAACGAAATGAACAATGCCTTCGATCTCCCGGTTAATGGCTTTGCCCCGGATTCCCTCAATAGCAAGAAAAATGATACGGCTGCCATCCAGAGCAGGAAGGGGTATCAGATTCATGAAGCCCAAATTCAGGGAAAGGAATGCCAGCAGGGAAAGCACACTGCGCAGGCTGTCATTGGCAGCCTGGCCGATCACCGTCACAATGCCCACCGGGCCGGAAATATCTACAGGCACTGTCCCGCCGATCATCCCAACGATAGAAGAAGCCAAAAGTTTCAGCATGGAAATGGATTGCTTCAGACCCAGACTGATGGATTGGAAAAAGCCCTCTTTTTGCAGGGAGCTCTCCTCCAGAGAGGAATAAATCCCCATAAGCCAGCGGGAAGAGGCAGCATCATATTCCGGTGTCAAAAGGAACTGCAGCTCCTCTCCATCCCGCTGCACCCATACCTCGATGCTCCCTGCTTCCTCCAGATCCATAGCCGGATCAATATCTGCCCAGTTCTGAATTTCCTGCCCATTAATGGAAAGAAGCCGATCCCCGGCCTCCATGCCTGCGAGGGCAGCAGGAGAATCCGGACTGACCTCACCTACCAAATTGGAGGGAACCGCTATTCCCAGGATCATATAGATCACCACATAGATCAGAAAGGCAGAAAGAAAATTCATGATGGGGCCTGCTGCCACGATGCAGATCCTCTGCCAGACCGGGCGGCGGCAGAAAGCCCGCTCATCCTCGCTATCCTCATCTTCGCCCCGCATTTTGCACCATCCGCCCAAAGGCAGGAGTCGCAGGCAATATTCGGTTTCCTTTCCCTGCCAGTGCAGCAGACGGGGGCCCATGCCAATGCTGAAATCCTCCACATATACACGGCAGGCCTTTGCCACGATAAAATGGCCGAATTCATGGACAAGCACCATGAAGCAAAACACCAAAACAGCAGCAATGATCGTAGTAAATGTAGACAAAATATACCTCCCTTACTTCTTCCCAGACCTCCGCTCAGCGGGGAAAGAGGGACAAATCAGCCCCCAGCAGGCGGGCAGCATCCTCCCTGCCCTGCCGATCTGCTTCATAGATCCGTTTTTCCACATCAGCGGGCTCCTCCCTGTATTCTTCCAAAAGGCGGCAAAGAGCCCGGCCCAAAGCAGGGAAGCCAAGCCTTCCACGGCGAAAGGCCAGATTCAGCGTTTCGTTGGCTCCGTTCAGATAAGCCGGAGCAGTACCCCCCCGCCTCCCGGCTTCGATCATTGCAGCCAGGCCAGGGAAGCGAAGCATATCCGGTGCCTCAAAATGCAGACAGCACAGCGTTGCCAGATCAGGCGGGGCGATTTCCGTAGGCGGGCGTTCCCTTCCCAGCAAAGCATATTGAATGGGCAGACGCATGTCCGCCTGGGCCAGCTGCGCCTTGACGCTGCCATCCCGAAACGCGACCAAGGAGTGGATGATGCTTTCCCGATGCACCAACACCTGAATATCTTCGTAATCCACGCCAAAAAGCCAATGCGCTTCGATCACTTCCAGGCCCTTATTCACCATTGTGGCACAATCAATCGTGATCTTCTCTCCCATGCGCCAGTTGGGGTGCTGCAGTGCCTGCTCTGCCCGCACAGTTTCCAATTCCTCCAGTGGAATATCCCGAAATGCTCCTCCACTGGCTGTCAAAATCAGCTTAGCCACCTGCTCCGGGCGTTCTCCGGCCAGGCACTGCCAAAGAGCAGAATGCTCGCTATCCACCGGCGCAATGCTGACCCCGGCCCGGGCAGCCCGCTCCATGACCAGGCTGCCGCCAGCCACCAGGGCCTCCTTATTCGCCAGGGCGATATTCTTTTTTGCGTCAATGGCCGCCAGAAGGGGCGGCAAACCGGCCATTCCGGAGATCGCAGCAAGAACCGTATCCACCCCGGGCCAGGCAGCTGCCAGCTTCAAAGCTTCCGGCCCGGCTTCCACCCGAATCGGCAGGCCGGAAAGGGCCTCCTTCAGCGGGACCGCAGCAGCTTCCTCCGCGATGGCAACCATCTCCGGCTTCCATATCCGGGCCAAATCGGCCAGCGCACGCCAGTCTTGTCCTGCACTCATGCTGAGCGGGCGCAGCTCCGGCTGCCAGCGGCAGACATCCAGGCACTGCCGACCTATGGAACCGGTGGCGCCCAAAACAGACAAACCAATCATAGATACCTCGTCTCTATCTCATTCGAAACCTTTCTATCAACAGCTTCCCGAAGGGAAGAAAGCTGCCTGCGCTTCCGCAGGAGCATTAAAACGATCGCTACCACCAAAGGCCCAAGGATCACGCCAGGCAGGCCAAACATCTTCATCCCCATAAAAAGCCCGGCCAGGGCCAGAAGAGGATGGATCCCCAATCCACTGCCGACCAGCTTCGGGCTGAGGATCTCCCGGGAGATGATCACCGCTACATAAACAGCAGCCAGCCCCAGAGCCATTCCGTATTCCTGGATAAAAACCGCCCAGAAAAACCAGGCGATCAACACCACACCGGGCCCCACTACCGGGATTATATCCAGCACACCGG
>JAUMYD010000158.1:3819-4120 GCA_030528765.1 Bacillota bacterium | reverse complement strand
GTCAACGATCGGTACATGACCGGACAGCTCGCGGATGAAAGCCATCTCGCAGCCGGCCTGCCAGCACAGTTCGGTCAAGGGAGACAGACCAACGGCCAGGCAGATGACATCGCACTTGATATCCTGCTCAGTGCCGGGGATGGGCTGCCATTTATCATCGATCTTCGCGATGATGGCGCCTTCCACACGATCCTTACCATAGGCTTCCAGGATGGTGTGGCTGGTGAGGACCGGGATACCGGAACGGACGTCTTTGGAGGCGTGAACCAGATAACCACCGATCTTCGGAGCGCCTTCGATG
>JAUMYD010000158.1:0-3809 GCA_030528765.1 Bacillota bacterium | reverse complement strand
CACCGGCCTGTTTCAGCTGATAGGAAACGATCAGGCCGATGTTACCGGCACCGACCATCAGAACGCGTTCAGCGGGTTTGACGCCGGAGACGTTCATCAGGGTCTGCACTGCACCTGCGCCATAGATACCAGGCAGATCATTGCCGGGGAAGGGCAGGAATTTTTCAGCGGCACCGGTAGCTATGATGGTGCGTTCAGGTTTGATTTTTACATGTTCGCCATCGTGTTCGCAGGTAACGATGCCGTCTTCATAAATGCCGAGAACAGTGGTATCGATCCACAATTCAATGTTTTCATCTGCTTTGACCTTTTCCAGCAGCATATCGCCGATTTGGAAACCACGGTCACCAGCATACTGTTTTTCAGAACCAAAGAATTTATGGGTCTGTTTTACCAGCTGGCCGCCGGGATGATCGTCGCGTTCGCAAATAAGAACCTTTGCTCCCAGGGAGCTTGCTGCTAAAGCTGCGCACAGGCCAGCAGGTCCGCCGCCTACGACAAGGATTTCAATCTGTTTCATACTCTGACGACCCCCCTACCATTTTGTTCTTCGACTCTCATACCCTGCTTACATTTAACAACGCAGACACGAACATTGGGTTCATCATCTACGGTCATGAAGCAGCTGGAGCAGTTTCCGATAGCGCAGAACAAACCACGGGGACGATGCAGTTCCGGGCTGGAACCCAGTTTGCGAACGCCCGCCGCATGCAGAGCTGCCACGATTGTTTCGTTGGTGTAGCCCTCCACTTCCTGACCATTATAGAAGAAAGTGATTTTCTCCCCACGGTCAAAGTCCAAAATCGGATGTTCATCAATTCTCATTACAGCTGGACCTCCTCTATAATATGTTGCTGCAAGAACAACGTAAAACCGACTTAAAAAAACGCTTACATAATTTATATAGCAAAATTCGTGCCAAAAAAAGAAACATCCACCTATTTTTTTCGAAAAACTTTTTCCCTGCTGAAACAGGGGGAACAAACTAAAAAGCCCCAAAAAGATAAACAATGCCCTTACTCAAAAAAGGCAGGTTGATAAATTTTTGAACAACCTTGTCTAAAAAAATACACAGGGGAGCTTGCGAGTTCATTGCTTCTTTTTCACCAAAGCATACTTATTCATCTTGTAGTATAGCGTGCTGCGGGGAATGCCCAGGAATCTGGCGGCCCGGCTACGATCCCCCTGGCAGTGATCCAGCGCCTGAAGGATCATCTCCTTCTCCGCCTTATCCGCTGCCCCCTGCAAGCCGCCCTCAGGCAAGCCGGAACCTGCGGAAGCATAGTCACCGCTGCCGTATTTGATCTGACCAGGCAGGTGCTGAATGCCGATACTGTTCCCCTCCGAGAGAACCACCAGGCGTTCGATCACATTCCGCAGCTCGCGGATGTTTCCGGGCCAGAAGTAGTTCATCAGATAGGTAAGCACCTCCGCCTCCAAATGTTTAACAGGAATCCCCTGTTTCAGGCAAAATTCCCGCAAAAACTGGTGGCTCAGCAGTGGGATATCCTCTTTCCGTTCCCGCAGCGGAGGCAGCTCCAGCGTGACAACATTGATACGGTAATACAGATCCTCGCGGAAGCGGCCTTCCTCGATCATCCGGTTCAGATCCTGATTGGTAGCAGAAAGCAGCCGCACATCCACCTTGATCGCTTCGCCGCCCCCCACCCGATAAAAGCGCTGATCCTGCAGAACACGGAGCAGCTTCACCTGCATATCAAGGGGAAGCTCCGCAATTTCATCCAGAAAAAGCGTGCCCTGATTCGCTTCATCGAATTTCCCCTTTCGACCCCGCCGATCCGCACCGGTGAAGGCGCCGGGCTGGTAGCCGAAAAGCTCGCTTTCAAAAAGATTCTGAGGGATGGCACCGCAGTTGATCACGACAAAAGGCTTTTCCCGCCTCTTTCCGGATCTATGTATCGCTTCAGCAAAAAGCTCTTTACCAGTGCCGCTTTCTCCACGGAGAAGAATGCTTACATCCGTATTGGAGATCCTTCTGGCCATATCCACCACATCCAGCAAGGCCGAGCTTTGCCCACTGATTGAATCAAAAGCATCCGCTCCCCTGCTGTATTTATCAATCTCACGTTTCAGATTGCTGACCTGCGTATTGCTGCGGGCCAGCTCATGAGAAAGGCGCATGGTTTCGCTGATATCCCGCTCGGCGGTAACAGCACCCAGCACACTTTCCCCCTGAAGAATGGTAGAAGCATTGGTCAGCACATGTTCCCCCAGCAGAGGCTGGTGGTACCGATCCCGCAGGGGTTTTCCTGAAGTCATGGCATTATACTGTACCTTTGTGATGAGCAGATTGGAAAAAAAATTCTGCACATTCTGGCCAATAATATCCCGGCAGGCGATTTTGTACCGTTGCTCTGCCTGAGGGTTCCATATCGTCACGATGCCCTCCTCATCGATCGCACAAATCGACTCACTTGAGGTGCGCAGCAGAGTCTCCAAAGTGGAAACAGCCCGATTTGCCGAGGAAAGCAAATAAAGAAAGGTATCCGCCCGACGAAGAGCTCCCAAAGGTGCGCCGGAATCATCCAGCAACAGAAGCAGCTCCTGCTGCTCCAAATGGGGGAGCAATTCCTCCCATGGCAGCGAGGCAGAAACGCAGGGCAATGCCGCATCACCATGCATCCAAAGCCCCTCCGCAGAACACCAGACCGGAACGGGCTCCCCGGGGAGAAGCACAGCAGCTGGTGCCGGCGAACGGAGAAATTCCAGGGGAAGCATGCAATTTTCCAAACACAAGGCAAATGCGGAACAATTTTCCATATTTTCGCTCCTGCGAGATAGGATATGAACCAAACAGGAGTTCGCTTGTTTAAACTCCTGACAGAATTATAACAAAGTCTTGGACAAATTACAAGAACTCCCTTTGATTTCTCTGCAAAAAAGCCTGCGCAATGCTGCAAAAAACAGCTGCAGAAAGGAAATGAGGCCTGTTCTACATAGAAGGCAGGCAAGGCCCGGATCCAAAACTCCCAGATGAGAACACATTTCTGAAAGAAAAAGCCCTTCGCGGCAGCGCAAAGGACTCTTCTAGTATATGGTTTTAGTTGGAAGCAGGCTCGTTCTCTTTGGAATCCTTCTGGAGAGCACGGATTTCATCAATAAAAGTAGAGACATCTTCAAATTTCCTATAGACACTGGCAAAGCGCACATAAGCAACCTGGTCAATGCTGCGCAAACGCTTAATGACCAGTTCTCCTATGGTTTTGGAAGAAACTTCCCTCTCCAGATTATTGCTGAGCTCCCGCTCCACATCAGCCACCACGTTTTCCAGAATGCTGGTGGGAATAGCCCGTTTATCACAAGCCCGCAGCAAGCCGTTTAATATCTTGTTTGGATCAAAAAGCTCCCTGCTGCCGTCATTTTTAACAACGACCAAAGGCAATTCTTCCACCCGCTCATAGGTGGTGAAACGTTTCCCGCAGGAAAGACATTCCCGGCGACGACGGATACTGCGCCCCTCGTCCACAGGACGGGAATCCAGAACCTTTGAATCATCATGACCGCAAAACATACAACGCATATAAACAGCACCCTCTTTTCTTTGGCTCCCACAGCAAACAAAGCAGCTCCGAGCCACTGTATATTGCCACCTTCTATATTATACACGGCTAAATACAGTGTGACAAGAAATATTTCCAAAAGGAAGTGCTCAAAGCCTTGCTGCATTGCACATTTCAAGCTGCTTTTTCGCATAGGATAAACAGGAAAAGGATGGTGAAACACTATGCTGAGAATTTCTGAGCTGCGGAACAAAGATGTTATCAATGTTCAGGATGGAAAACGGATCG
>JAUMYD010000157.1 GCA_030528765.1 Bacillota bacterium | reverse complement strand
GTAAATTGTATTTTGCAAATTGTATATTAAAAAAATTATATCATGAATCCAGAGGGCTGGCAAGAAAAGAATAGGAAAGTTCATAGGTGAAGCTGGGGATTTTTGCAAAAAGCAGGGCAGGCCATCCGGCTTCCCGCCCTGCGGCGGCGGGCCTTTTCCCCGCTGGGGGGCAGGCTTTTTCCCTGTGCAGTGTTTTTGCACGGCTTCATCATATGCAGAAGGGAGAATTTTTATGTTCAAACGGAAGCTGCCCTGTTGCAGCAGACCTTCTGCAGCAGGGCACAAAAAGAAGGCAGCAGGATCTGCTGCCTTCTTCCCTTTGGCTGGCGGGCTGCATTGCCGGAACGGGAGCTGTTCAGACTGGCCTTGCCTGCTCCGCATGGCGGCATATGGCAGCAAAGGTCTCATCGGAGATATCATGTTCCATTTTGCAGGCATCCTCCCTGGCGACCTCCGGATCCACGCCCAAATCGATCAGGAAGCTGCAGAGCACCTGATGCCGCTGATAGATACGGGTAGCGATCTCCCGACCGTTTTCCGTCAGGATCAGGGCATTATCCGCATCCATCTTCAGGTAGCCGTTTTCCCGCAGGCGTTTTACCGCATGGCTGACGCTGGGCTTGGTAACATTCAGCTCTGCCGCTACATCGATGGAGCGGGCATAGCCCTTTTTCTGCGTGAGCATGAGGATCATTTCCAGATAATCCTCAGCGGAGCGTTTGATCTCGATCATAACAGAACAACCCCTTTCTCTGATAAAAAAGATTCGCCTGCTTTTTTCGGAAACCTGCCGAAATGGGTAAAATTTCTTTCCGGCAAAAAGAAGAAATGGGGTTTAGCAGGTATTTTTCCAGGAAAAGAAAATTTTTGCCGGGGTATTGACTTTTTTGGTTAGATGAGGTAAACTATCATCAGTTAGCAGCGGCTAACTTATTTTGTTCGCTGCGAAAAATCGAAGCATCTGCATATAGGGAGGAAGAGCTATGCGGACTCTGAAGGAGATCAAACCCGGAAAAAGTGCAACTGTGGTGAAAGTACACGGAGAGGGCGCTTTGAAGCGGCGCATCATGGATATGGGCGTTACCAAGGGGGTGGAGATCTATGTACGGAAAGTTGCTCCCCTGGGGGATCCGGTGGAGCTGACCCTGCGGGGCTATGAACTTTCCATCCGCAAGGAAGACGCCGAATTGATCGAAGTGGAATAGCTCCTAGCAGGGCTTTGTCTGTGGAAGGGAGAATTTCGGATTTTCAGGAAGGAAAGCTAAGCAGGAGGAGGAAGTGGATTTATGGCTATTAAGATCGCCCTGGCGGGAAACCCCAACAGCGGCAAGACCACAATGTTCAACGACCTGACCGGTTCCAATCAGTATGTTGGCAACTGGCCCGGCGTGACAGTGGAAAAGAAAGAAGGACGTTTGAAGGGGCACCCGGATGTGATCATTCAGGATCTGCCGGGGATCTATTCCCTTTCCCCGTATACATTGGAAGAAGTGGTTTCCCGGAATTATCTGGTGGGTGAAAAGCCGGATGCCATCATTGACATCGTGGATGCCACGAATATTGAACGTAATCTTTACCTGAGCACGCAGCTGATCGAGCTGGGCGTGCCGGTGATCATGGCTTTGAACATGATCGACCTGGTGCGGAAAAATGGAGATCAGATCGACCTGCAGCGTTTGGGCAAGTTTATGGGCTGCCAGGTGGTGGAGACCTCTGCATTAAAGCGCGAAGGCTCCACGCAGGTGGCAGATATGGCCGCCAGGCTGGCAGGAGAGCCCCTCTCTGCTGAGCGGCCCATCATCTTCAGTGGGCCGGTGGAGCATGCCATTGCCCATATTGAGGAATCCCTGCAGGATCGGGTGGAGGCCCGTTTCCTGCGCTGGTACGCCATTAAGGTTTTTGAACGTGATCATAAGGCCCTGGAAGAGCTGAAGCTGCCCAAGGAGCTGCTGAAGCATCTGGAAGAGCATATCGTAGCCTGTGAAGAGCTGCTGGAGGATGACGCGGAAAGCATCATCATTGACCAGCGCTATAAATTCATCAGCCATGTGGTGGAAAAATGCGTTAAACGGAAACGCAATATCATCAAAGGCTCTGCAAGTGATCAGATCGACAGGATCGTGACCAATCGTATTTTGGCGCTGCCCATTTTTGCGGCAGTGATGTTCCTGGTCTACTATGTTTCCATCGGTACCGTGGGAGACTGGACTGTGGGCTTTATGAATGACACGCTCTTCGGAGAGTGGATCAGCCCCACAGTGCAGGGATGGCTGGAGGGGGCTAATGTGGCACCCTGGCTGGTGGGCCTGATCGTGGAGGGGATCATCGGCGGTGTAGGCGCTGTGCTGGGCTTTGTGCCGCAGATGCTCATTCTCTTCCTCTTCCTTTCCGTTCTGGAAGATATTGGCTATATGTCCCGTATCGCCTTTATCATGGATCGTCTGTTCCGTCGCTTCGGCCTTTCCGGGAAGAGCTTTATTCCCATGCTGGTAGGCTCCGGCTGCTCTGTGCCGGGGATCATGGCCAGCCGCACCATCGGCAGCGAATCTGACCGCCGCATGACCATCATGACCACCAGCTTCATTCCCTGCGGCGCGAAAATGCCCATCGTGGGCCTGATCGCAGGTGCCTTCTTTGGGGAATCCGCATGGGTCGCTACCTCTGCTTATTTTGTGGGCGTGGCGGCGGTGATCGTCAGTGGCGTGATCCTGAAAAAAACCAAGCCCTTTGCCGGGGAGCCTTCCCCCTTCGTGATGGAGCTTCCTGCTTACCACGCACCGGCTCCGGTAAACATCCTGCGCACCACCTGGGAGCGGGGCTGGTCCTTCATCAAGCGTGCCGGTACGGTCATTCTGGCCTCCGCTATCGTGCTCTGGTTCCTGCAGGCCTTTGGCCTGGAAGGCGGCAAGCTGTGCATGGTGGCAGACAATAACAGCAGCCTGCTGGCCAGCATCGGCAACCTGATCGCACCTGTTTTTGCACCTTTGGGCTTTGGCAAATGGCAGACCGCTGTGGCTACCTTTACCGGCCTGATCGCCAAAGAAAACGTAGTTGGTACCTTTGGTGTGCTTTACGGCCTGGCAGAAGTTTCCGAGATCGGCAGCGAATACTGGAGCCTGCTGGCAAATGATTTCAGCCCGCTGGCCGGCTATAGCTTCATGGTCTTTAACCTGCTCTGCGCACCCTGCTTTGCGGCGATGGGGGCGATCAAGCGGGAAATGAACAGCGCCAAATGGACCTGGGGCGCTATCGCCTATCTCTGCGTTTTTGCTTATGCGGTTTCTCTGATCCTTTATCAGCTGGGCATGCTGCTGAGTGGAAATGGCTTTACGATCGCTTCCGGCTTCGCCCTGCTGGTGCTGGCGCTTATGCTCTGGCTGCTTTTCCGCCGGAACAAATTCAAAACGGCTGCAGAAAAATAAAGCAGTGGTTTTGAAGCACTTCATTTGTTGACAGGGTTCAATTTCTGATAGCTTATGTTTGCTTGGAAGTACCTCCTTTATATTTACTGCCCGTTTCCGGCCCGGATCCATGTCCCGGGCCGGAAACCCTATGTGGGGCTGTTGTTTTCGGGGCTTTCGAAAGCGGCCCGGGTAAGTGCAGAGCAAGGGCTCTTATTTAGAAAGGAAGATGGGATATGGCATTTTTACAGGAAAACCTTTCCACCATTCTGGTGGGGCTGCTGGTTTTGACGATTTTTCTGTGCATCGTGCTGAAACTGCTGCGGGATCGGAAGGCAGGGAAGGGTGGCTGCTCCTGCGGCTGCGGCAGCTGCTCGGGGAATTGTCCCTTTGGCGGTGCGGCAGGGCAAAGGGGGAAGACAGCAGAACAGGAGAAAAAAGCAGAAGAGAAAAATCTCTGAAACTGCTTTTGCAAGAAGGAAAGCTGAAAAAACGGACTTATCCACATAAAATGTGGAATGTTATCCACAGGTTTTTGCAAAAGTGGCACTTTTTTCGCAAAAACATGTGGTAAAATGGTATCATTCCAAAAGGTGTCGGGAGAGGGCAGGGGGACGCTTCGGCGTAGACTTTGTCCGTTGCAAGAAGAAACGCGCGCAGTTGCTGCAGCGCGTTTTTTTGTGCCCGAAAGGAGAAAGGAGGGCTGCGGATGCCTGCTGAGAAGAAAGAAGAACGAAAGGAGATGGGAAGGGAAAAGAAAAAAGATCTGGCGGCTATGGCAGAAGAGGCTGCGGAAGCCGTGCCTGTGAAGCGAGCGGGGCGAAAGGCGGCTGTGGCAGAAGAGGCTGCGGAAGCCGTGCCTGTGAAGCGAG
>JAUMYD010000019.1:15554-17290 GCA_030528765.1 Bacillota bacterium | reverse complement strand
CGGCTGCGGCCACACCCAGAAGGATCAGCAGACCCACGATCAGCTTCGTCCGGCTCATGTGCCGTGGAGAGCCATGAGACTGCCGCCCATGCTCGTTGCGTCCGTTCCACAGGGAATCATGTACATTGGAAATGACGGGAGACATATTCTTCACTCCTTTCCGGGGGAAAACACTTGTCTCTCAACAAAACCCATTGCAAGCACATTCACATCAACAAAACGGGCAAACAAAAAAAACTCCTCCTGTTATCATTATAGCAAAAAGAGGACAAATTATCAATATATTACATCAAAAATTCACAAATACGCACAGAAATATAAAAAGGCCAGCCGCCGAGAGGCAGCTGGCCTTGGGAATATGCAGATTCTGCAGACTAGCGCAGTTCGTGGATGAAGAGGCCGGAGAGCAGCTTGGGTTCAAACCAGGTGGATTTGGGGGGCATGATCTTGCCTGCATCAGCAATGCTGATCAGATCGCTGATGGTGGTGGGGCACATGGCAAAGGCCACGGTCATGCCTTCCTTCACGCGGCGTTCCAGCTCGCCCAGACCACGGATACCGCCGATGAAATCGATGCGCTTATCGGTGCGGGGGTCGCCGATGCCCAGGATGGGATGGAGCAGATTGCCCTGGAGGATGGCAACATCCAGACGGGCAACAGGGTCGTTGGCGTCGAAGGTGCCTTCCTTGGCAGCCAGCTTATACCATTTCCCTTCCAGATACATACCAAAGGTATGCTGCTCGGTGGGACGATACTGACTTTCGCCCTCATAGGCTTCCACGGTGAATTTCTCGCCGACTTTGGCCATGAAATCTTCCACGCTCAGGCCGTTCAGGTCTTTCACCACGCGGTTGTAATCCATGATGTAGAGCTGATCATCCGGGAAGAAGACGGAGAGGAAATAGTTGAATTCTTCCTCGCCGGTGAATTCCGGATACTGTACGCGGCGTTTGCGGCCAACGCGAACGGCGGAAGCGGAACGGTGATGGCCGTCAGCGATGTAGAGATCACCGGCAGCGACGAATTCTGCGCTGATGGTGGCGATGTCTTCTTCGCCCGCAATGATCCAGACGGTCTGCTGGACATTATCCTGGCTGAAATCATAAACAGGCGTACCTTCCATCACGCGGGCAACAATGGCGTTGATGGCGTCCCGGCTGCGATAAGTCAGGAAGATGGGGCCGGTGTTGGCGTTGCAGTAATCCACGTGGTTGCAGCGGTCTTCTTCTTTGTCCGCACGGGTCAGCTCATGCTTTTTGATCACATTGTTGATGTAATCATCGATGGAAGCGCAGCCCACGATACCGGTCTGGGCGCGGCCGTCCATGATCTGACGGTAAATGTAGAAGCAGGGTTTTTCATCCTGGATGAAGGTACCCTCTTTCACCATGCGATGCAGGGTGGAGGAAGCAGTCTCATAAACGATCTTGTCATAGAGATCGGTGCCCACGGGCAGATCGATTTCAGCCTTATCCACATGGAGGAAGGAATAGGGGTTGCCCTTGACCATTTCGCGGGCTTCCTCAGAGTTCATAACGTCATAGGGCAGAGCTGCCACTTTATCAGCCAGAGCAGGAGTAGGGCGCACGGCCTTGAAGGGTCTTACGATAGCCATTCTTGAAAAGCTCCTTTCGAATATTCGGTGACGAAATACAAGAGAAGCGCCCGAACCGGGGCACAGGGAAAGCCCCATGCCCCGGCGGAGCGCTGATCATGCAAAAACAGGATTAAGCAA
>JAUMYD010000019.1:0-15544 GCA_030528765.1 Bacillota bacterium | reverse complement strand
TTTGGTGATGATATCAACGATCTCAGCGCCGATGCGGAGCTGCGCTTCCTTGGTGGAGCCGCCGATATGGGGGGTGAGGGAGATCTTGGGATGGTTCAGAACGCGTTCATCCTTGGTGGGCTCTTCCGGGAAAACATCCAGAGCAGCGCCAGCCAGGGTGCCGGCATCCAGAGCATCACACAGTGCCTCGGTGTCGATCAGGACGCCGCGGGCGGTGTTGATCAGGAAGGCGGTGGGTTTCATCATAGCCAGCTGTTCAGCGCAGATGACGGGTTTCTTATCTGCGGGAGCCGGGATATGCAGGGAAACGTAATCGGCGTTCTTCAGAACTTCTTCCTGAGACATGAATTTGTAGGAAACGCCGGGAACTTCGCCCATGATATCGGTATAGATGACGTTCATGCCCAGAGCTTCGGCACGTTTGGCCAGCTCACGAGCGATGCGGCCGCAGCCGATCAGGCCCAGGGTCTTGCCGCCCAGTTCGGTGCCTTCGTATTTTTTCTTGTTCCATTCGCCGTTGCGCATGGTGGCGTTGGAGATGCCGATGTAGCGAGCCAGGGAGAACATATGGCCCAGAGCCAATTCGGCAACAGAAGCGGAGCTGGCAGCCGGGGTATTGCGGACGGCGATGCCTTTGCTCTCAGCATATTTATGATCGATGTTATCGATGCCCACGCCGCCGCGGATGACCAGCTTCAGTTCGCCGGTTTCCAGAGCTGCATCGATGTGGGGTTCACGGACCTTCGTTGCGGAACGAACGACCAGTACGTTGTATTTCTTAACAGCTTCTTTCAGTTCTTCGGGTTCATAGAACTGGACATCTACTTCATGACCCGCTTCTTTCAGAGCGGCAATGGCATCGGCCTGCATACCGTCGCTGGCAAGGATTTTGACCATGGGAAAATCTCCTTTCAATTATCTGCTTCGTAGATTTTTATCAGAGGGGCCGGTCTGGGCCGGCCCCCAGAAGCTCATGTTTGCTTATTTGTGTTCTGCTTCGAATTTCTTCAGGCAGTCAACCAGGGCTTCCACGCCTTCCTTGGGCATGGCGTTGTAGATGGAAGCACGCAGGCCGCCAACGGATTTGTGGCCTTTCAGGTTTTCGAAACCAGCGGCCTTGGTGAAGGCGATGACTTCGGCATCCAGCTCAGCGCTTTCGGTAACGAAGGGGATGTTCATGAGGCTGCGGGCTTCGGGAACCACGGTGCCGGTGAACATTTTGGATTCTTCCAGGAAATCATAGAAGACTTTGGCTTTGTCGATGTTGATTTTTTCCATTGCTTCCAGGCCGCCCAGGTCCTTCAGATATTTGAAGACTTTGCCGCAGCAGTAGATGGCCCAGCAGTTGGGGGTGTTGTAGAGAGAATCGCCGTCAGCATGGGTCTTATACTGCATGTAGACGGGCAGATCAGCCAGATCTTCACGGATCAGGTCTTCCCGGATGATGACGATGGCCATACCGGCGGGACCGATGTTCTTCTGAACGCCGCCGTAGATCATGCCGTAATCCGCAACGTTGCAGGGCTTGGAGAGGAACATGGAGGACTGGTCGGAAACCAGAACATGGCCTTTGGTATTGGGCAGGGTGGCCCAGGTGACGCCGTGGATGGTTTCGTTTTCGCAGATGTAGACGTAATCGGTATCTTCGGGGATATCCAGATCGGAGCAATCCGGAATGTAGGTGTAGTTTTTATCCTTGGAAGAAGCTGCAACGATCACTTCGCCGACTTTCTTCGCTTCGGCGATGGCCTTTTTGGACCAGGCGCCGGTTTCGATGTAGACGGCTTTGCCGTTCTTCATCAGGTTCATGGGGATCATGGAGAACTGCAGGGTAGCGCCGCCCTGGATGAAGAGGATCTTGTAGTTATCCGGAATGTTCATCAGGTCACGCAGATCCTGTTTGGCTTCTTCGAAGATCTGCTGGAACATTTTGGAGCGGTGGGACATTTCCATGACACACATGCCGCTGCCTCTGTAGTTCATCATCTCGTCACGAATTTCCTCCAGCACGCTTTCGGGCATGGTGGCGGGACCTGCGGAGAAATTGTAAGTGCGATCATATTTCATTTCTTGTTCCTCCTGTATGATATGATTTAGTAAAACATGCTTTGTTAAAACCAGCTTTATAAACGCGATACGCTGTGCAGCCCTGCCGACGGAAAGGCCGGGCATAGGCAGCTAGACCTGCTGCGGCCTGGAAGGCTCATCCGAAGCTTTGGGTGGCTCCTCCCCATAAAGGCGGCAATAGGCCAGGCAGCAAAGGCCCTTTTCATCCGCAAAGATGCAGGATTCACGCTTTGCCTGACAAAAGCCCCAGCCATCATTTTCACTGACAAAGGCCCGGTTCATCACAACACCTCATTTCTGCGGATTCCATAGAAAAGCCGGGAACGTTCACTATTCTATACGAACGACCCTATATACAATGGTAGCAAAAAAAAAAGCTGTGTCAAGCCCTGCCAGAGGATTTTTTACTATTATTTTTATGAATATCGGCAGGAACACATATAAAATACTGTTAATGGACAGCCAGGGAAAGAAAAACAACGAGAATACTTTATTCTTCCCGCAGCCCTTCGGCTCTGTCGGCTCCTGCTCCCTCTGCCGGCGCACCGGCAGGAGAAAGCGGCAGTTGCTTTTTTTTGATTTTTGATATATAATTTTTTATTATCAATAAAAAATTATATATCAATTTTATTTATTCAAAAAAGATTCTCCACGCAGGAGAAGGATTTCCTGCCTGAAAGAAAAAACGTTTTTTGGGTTAATTTATTTTTTGCAAGCCGCTTGCCAGAATCCGCATCAAAGGAGGTCCAGGAATGGATACGTATTTGGTTCTCTTCTCTCTGCTGGGCGCCATCATCGCGCTGCTTTTTGCCGCCTTGACAGGCCGAAAAGTCCTGCGCTTTTCCGAGGGTACAGATCAGATGAAAAAAATCGCCGCTTCCATCCGAACCGGCGCAAAAGCCTATCTGAAACGGCAATACAGCATCGTTTCCGTCTTTTTCATCGGCATGTTTATCCTTCTGGGTATTCTGGCCATGCTTGACCTGCTGAGCTGGTTCGTGCCTTTCGCCTTCATCTCCGGCGGCTTTTTCTCCGCCCTTTCCGGCTATGTGGGCATGAATATTGCCACCAGGGCCAATTCCCGCACTGCAAATGCCTGCCGGGGCAGCCTGAATCAGGGCCTGCGGGTAGCCTTTTCTGCCGGCTCCGTCATGGGCTTCACCGTGGTGGGCTTGGGCCTGCTGGATATCTCCCTTTGGTATCTGCTGCTGAAATACGCCTTCCAGCTTCCTGTGGAAGAGATCACCGCCACCATGATCACCTTCAGCCTGGGTGCCTCCTCCATGGCGCTCTTCGCCCGTGTGGGCGGCGGCATCTTCACCAAGGCTGCTGATGTAGGCGCTGACCTGGTAGGCAAGGTAGAGGCCGGCATCCCGGAGGATGACCCCCGGAACCCGGCGGTCATCGCGGACAATGTGGGCGTTAACGTAGGTGATGTAGCCGGCATGGGTGCGGATCTTTACGAATCCTATGTAGGCTCCGTGATCTCTGCCTGCGCCCTGGGCGTGGTGGCCTTCAACAAGGTGCCCACGGTGGATCGGATCAGCGCGCTGGCCATCCCCCTTGCCCTGGCCGCCATCGGTGTGATCGCCTCCATCATCGGCAGCTATCTGGTGCGGACCAAGGAGGATGCCAGCCAATCCTCCCTGCTGAAGGCCCTGCGGAAGGGCACGAATTTCAGCGCCCTCCTCATTGCCATCTGCGCTCTGCCGCTGGTCTGGTTCATTCTGGGGCCGGATTTCATCGGCATCTATTTCGCCATTCTCTCCGGTCTGCTGGCCGGTGTGTTCATCGGCATGAGCACTGAATATTGCACCTCTGACACCTATAAACCCACCCAGAAGCTGGCAAAGACTTCTGAGACCGGCTCTGCCACCATCATCATCGGCGGCATTGGCCTGGGCATGCTCTCCACTGCCCTGCCCATCATCATCGTCTCCCTCTGCATCCTGCTCTCCTACTTCCTCTCCGGCGGTGCAGAGGATACCACCCGCGGCCTCTACGGCATTGCGCTGGCCGCGGTGGGCATGCTCTCCACCCTGGGCATCACCCTGGCTACGGATGCCTACGGCCCGGTGGCCGACAATGCCGGGGGTATCGCGGAGATGGCCGGCCTGCCCCCGGAGGTGCGCAAGCGCACTGACGCTCTGGATTCCCTGGGGAACACCACCGCCGCCACGGGCAAGGGCTTTGCCATTGGCTCTGCTGCTCTGACTGCCCTGGCGCTGATCGCCAACTATGTGGAAAAGCTGCAGCAGATCGATCCGGAGATCGTGCTGGATCTGAGCCTGATGAACCCAACTGTTCTGGTGGGCCTGCTGATCGGGGCCTGCCTGCCCTTTATCTTCGCTGCGCTGACCATGAATTCCGTGGGCCGTGCTGCCCAGAGCGTGGTGGTGGAGGTTCGCCGCCAGTTCCGGGAGATCAGCGGCCTGATGGAAGGCAAGGCAGAGGCAGATTATGCCAGCTGCGTTGACCTCTGCGTGAAAGCTTCCCTGAAAGAGATGATCCTGCCCACCCTGATCGGCATCGTGGTCCCGGTGGTGGTCGGCCTGGTGCTGGGCTATAACGGCGTCGTGGGCATGCTGGGCGGCTCCCTGGCAACCGGCTTCCTGCTGGCCATCTTCATGGCCAATTCCGGCGGCGCCTGGGATAACGCCAAAAAGTATATCGAAAGCGGCCATTTCGGCGGAAAGGGCTCTGACTGCCACAAGGCAGGTGTGGTGGGCGATACCGTAGGCGACCCCTTCAAGGATACCTCCGGCCCCTCCATCAACATTCTCATCAAGCTGCTTTCCATGGTCTCCATCGTTTTTGCTTCCCTGGTGGTCAAATTCCACATCTTTTAATCGAATAAGCGGTTGCTTTTCGTAAAAACGGCAGAAAAAAAGAGGCGATCCCGATTCAGGGGATCGCCTCTTTTGCGTAGCTTGAATTTCTTCGTTTGAACTTCATCAAAGGAAATACAGCCGCGGCTATAGAGGAGCTGCGGCAGCCGCAAAATAGCTGTGCCGGCTGCACAGAATTCTCTCTTTCGCCCCTTCCGCGCAGGAAGGGCCTGCTCTACCCGGCAAAGACCTGCTTCCCGCCCAGGTAAGTCTGAAGAACGGGGATGCCCTTCAATTCCTGCACCGGCGTGGCAAAGGGGTTCCGCCCCAGCACCACGAAATCCGCCAGCATCCCCGGGAGGATGCGTCCCTTTTTATGCTCATCAAAGCTGGCCCAGGCGGCGAAGAGGGTGTAGCTGTCCAGGGCTTCCTGCACCGTGAAGGCCTCCTCCGGCAGGTAGGGGCCCTTCCCCCGAAGATCGCAGCGGCTGACGGCGCACTGCATCCCGGCCAGCACATCCGGCAGCTCCACCGGGCAATCGCTGCCATTGCTGACTGTCGCGCCTTTGCGCAGCAGCGTTTTCCAGCGATAGCTGCTTTCCATCAGAACCTTGCCCACCCGCTGCTCCACGATGTGAATATCATAATCCAAAAAGATGCTCTGGGCGTACACATGCAGCTTCGCCTTTGCAATGCGTTCCAGCTGCTCCGGACGGGTGATCTGGCAATGCACAATGCCGTGGCGATGATCCTCCCGCGGGTTCGCGGCCAGCGCCTTTTCGATGCTGTTCAGCACCAGCTCCAAGCAGGCGTCACCTATACAATGCACCGCCACCTGCATGCCCTGCGCATGGGCATAGCCGATCAGCTGATCGAATTCCTCCGGCGTGAAAACGCTCAGACCCCGGGTCTCCGGCGCATCCCCATAGGGCTGGCTGAGATAGGCGGTGCGGGCGCCCAAAGCGCCGTCCCCCAGCAGCTTCAGGGGGCCGATGCGGAAGAGCTCCGAACCGCTGCCACTCTTGTTCCCGGACTCCACGAATTCCCGCAGAGCCTCGATATTGGTGAAATTGGCCTGCTCATAGACGCGGACTGTGCTTTCCCCGGCGGCTTCCAGCTCCCGATAGGCTTCGTTCACGCTCTGCCAGGGCAGATTCTGGAAGACGCAGTAATCATCACTCTGGCAGCTGGTGATGCCATAGGCATTCAAGCCCCGGTAAGCCGCCCGCAGCATCTCCTTCAGCTCTGCCTTGTCCGGCGGGGGAATGGCGGGAAGCACCAGCTCCATGGCGTTATCAAAAAAGATGCCGTTGGGCTGGCCGTTTTCCATGACGATCTCCCCGCCGCTGATCTGGGGCGTATCCCCGCTGATGTTCAGCAGCTCCAGGGCCTTGCTGTTCACCGAGAGGGCATGTCCGCAGGCGCGGGTGGCGCAGACAGGATGCTCCAGAGAGACCTTGTCCAGATCCCAGCGATTGGGCATGCGCTGCACATCAGAAAAATGATCCTGATTCCAGCCCCGACCCAGGATCCAGCCGCCGCGGCCGGGCTTCGTCCGGGAAAGGCAGTCCAGCATCTCCGCCAGGGAGCCGGTATGCTCCGCCAGGGGGGCGATGCTGAGCGCCTGCCCGTAATTGAGCAGGTGCATATGGCTGTCGTTAAAGCCTGCGCAGACAAAAGCCCCGCCCAGATCGATGCGGACATCCGCTTCCTGAGAGAGGGCTTCTTCATTCGTTCCAACAAAGGAGAATTTCTCATCCTCCACAAGAAAGGCCTGCTGCAGGGGGAGCTCCCCTGTATAGACCTCTGCGTTATAATATATCGTTCTCATAGGAATCACCTCATGTTTTTCTTGATTCTGTTTCTTGATTGTAGCGGATTCCTGTCCGGGATGCAAGATGAAAGGAGCGGGGAAAAGGATTTCTGCCTGAAATGAAAAAAGAGGCCCCTGCTTGCAGGAGCCTCTGGGTTTGCAATTTAAGTTTTCAGGACCAGGAGCCGTAAACCCAATGCCTGCCCTTTTCTTTGCAGCGAATCAAGCCATCGTAATAGCCATCCCGCAACTCCGGGGAATCATCGGGAAGCTGCTTTTCCTCCGGGAAATACAGATAGCCCGCATAATTGTCGATGATGCCGGGGTTCGTGTAAAACAAAACCACGTCATCCTGTGCATAATATTTCACGCGCCCACCCCGGGAGAGCAGGAAAAAGTGGGGCGGCAGCTGCACCTCTTCTCCGTAAAAGGAAGCGCTGCCCTGCTCCCGGATGATCTGCTCCGCAGCGATCTGCATAGGCAAACGCAGCAGCTGAAAGCGGGCCTCCTCATAGCAGCGGGCCCAAGGCAGGAGAAAAACGATAGCCGCAGCCAGCAGGAAGCCTTTAAGAGCCTTTGGGGACTTGCGGCGAATCAGCAGGATCAGGCAGATGAGCAGGGGAATTGCCAGCAAAACATAGGCAGCCAGCAGAAAGAGCAGACCCAGGAAAAGGAATCCCCAGCCCACAATGGCCACCCGCAGGCAGCCCAGGAGCCAGGCCAGCAGCAGAAGGATAAAACTCGTCAGGTAAAGCTTATCTCCCCTGATCTTTTGCCAAAGCTGCTTCATCCAGCTTCCTCCTTCCCCATGAAAAACACACCCCAAACAGGCCCCGGTCTCCCCCGGGGCCTTGGTTTTTACGCACAGGAAAACAGCCGCAGCTACTCCACCACGCTGGGGCAGAGCTGGGCCAGGGGACATTGCCCGCATTTGGGGCGCTGAGCCGCGCAGAGCTTCCGCCCATGCCAGATCAGCCAGTGGTGGGCGTCCGGCCACTGCTCCTCGGGGATCAGGGCGCAGAGCTGCGCCTCCGTCTGCTCGGGTGTGGTGGATTTCACCAGCCCCAGCCGGTTGGAGACCCGCTGAACATGGGTATCCACCGCCAGCGCAGGGATGCCAAAGCCCACTGCCAGCACCACATTGGCGGTTTTCCGGCCCACGCCGGGCAGCTGCATCAGCTTTTCCCGATCCGCAGGCACCACTCCGCCGTATTCCCGGCAGAGGATGCGGCTGCTGGCCACAATGTTCTTGGCCTTGTTCTTATACAGGCCGCAGGTGGCGATCAGCGGCTCCAGCTCCTCCGGCTCCAGGGCGGACATGGCTTCCGCGTCCGGATAGAGCTGAAAGAGCTTAGCGGTGATCTTATTCACCTGCTTATCATTGGTCTGGGCGGAGAGGATGACCGCCACCAGCAGCTGGTACACGCTCTCATATTCCAGCGCAGAGCGGCTGCCGCCATAGATCTCCTCTAAAATTCGTAAGATCTCTTTTTGTCTGTCCATATATCCAGTATACATCCTGTGCCGAAATTTGGCAATTTTATTTTCTCCCCGGCGTATATTGTAGCAAAGCCAAATGCCGGAGGCGCTTTATGGGTGACTTCTTAAAAAAATGCAAAAACAATATCACAAAGGCGGTGGATCACTGCTTCCTCAGCAATGTGGCCAATATCGTCCTGCTTGTGGTGGCCCTTCTGTTGCTGATCTCCCTCATGCTCTCCCCTGCTGTTCTGGTAGGGCTGGCCCTCTTCGGTCTTTTTATCGTAGCTTTACTTTATTGTTGAGTTACAGGCCCCGCCTGTGTTATACTATGAAAAAACCTGAAAACAAAGGAGAACGCCCCATGCGCATTACTTACCATGGACATGCTTGCTTCAGCGTGTTCTGCAATGATGTGGAATTTCTCATTGATCCTTTCATCACCGGCAACCCCCTGAGTGAGCTCAAGGTGGAAAATGCCCGCCCGGATGTGATCCTCGTCACCCATGGACACAGTGACCATCTGGGGGACGCGCTCGCCATTGCCAAAAATTGCGGAGCCATTCTGGCCGGGCAGGTGGATCTGCTGAAGGCTCTGGATGTACGCGGCATCAATACCGTGGCATTTAACACCGGCGGCACTGCGAAGATCAAAGGGGTTTCTGTCAGCATGACTCCCGCCTGGCATGGCAGCACTGTTGAGGATGAGCAGGGCGTTGGCTATGCCGGCGTGGCCTGCGGCTTCATCATCAACGGCGATGGCAAAAAGCTGTACCACGCCGGGGATACCGGCCTCTTCGGGGATATGCGTGCTGTGCTCTCCCGCTATGATCTGGATTGCGCCCTGCTGCCCATCGGGGATTTCTACACCATGGGGCCGGAGGATGCAGTAGTCGCTGCCCAGTGGCTGGGCGCCACCACCATCGTGCCCATGCACTATGATACTTTCCCTGCCATCAAGCAGGATGCAGCGGCCTTTGGCGCGAAGATCGCTGCCAATGGCCAGCGCTGCGCAGTGCTGGCCCCCGGGGATACCCTGCAGATCTAAAGCAGCTGGCAGATGCACGGCAAACGGTAGAATGGCAGTAAAGCACGATGCTCTTCAAAATCTTCTCTGCTGCTTTGTCCTGCAGAGAATACAGTTCAGAACGGCAGAATGGCTGGAAATACCCGAAACGGTCTTCCAGCCATTTCTTTTCTTCAAAAACAAAAAAAACACAAAAAAACAAAGCATAAAGCTGATAAACCACAAATATGAACAGAGAGGTGTCTTATGCGCATACGAGATTTTACTGCCCTGCGGGAGCAGCTGGCAAACCGTCCCGTGCCTGTGCTGGCCATTGCCGGTGCAGAGGATAAGGAGATCATCCAGCTGGCAAAGGGGCTGGCAGACGAAGGACAGGCCCGCTCCATCCTGGTTGGGGATGCGGCAGAGATCGAAGCACTTTGCAAGGAAGCGGATTTCCGGCCGGAGGATATCCTCGGCACATCCACCCCGGAAGCCGCTGCTGCCCTGGCCTGTGGCTTGGTGGCCTCCGGACGAGCCCAGGTGCTGATGAAAGGCATGCTGAACACCAGCGTTTTCCTGCGTGCCGTGGTGCATCCGGAACGGGGTCTGCGGAACGGCCATCTCCTTTCTCACCTGGCGGCTTTGGAGATCCCCGGCCAGGATCACCTCCACTTCTATACTGACGGTGGCATGTGCCCCACGCCTGATCTCCAACAGAAGCTGGGCATCCTGCAGAACGCACTGGGCGCCCTGCATCGCATGGGCTATGAATGCCCCAAGGTAGCCGCCCTGGCTGCCAATGAGAAGATAGACCCCAAGATCCCCGCCTCCGCAGACGCTGCTGCCCTGCAGCAGATGAACCGGGAAGGCAAGCTGGAGGGCTGCCTGCTGGAAGGCCCCATGGCCTTTGATGTGGCCTGGTCCAAAGAAGCCGCTGCCCATAAGCACATCGAAAGCCGGATCAGCGGTGAGGTGGATCTTTTCCTCTGCCCGGATATTCAGGCCGGGAATCTGACCAGCAAAGCCCTGATCTACGGCGCAGGGGCCAAAATGGCCGGCGTGATCCTGGGGGCCACCCATCCCATCGTCCTGGTCTCCCGGGCGGATGACGCAGAGGCCAAGCGGAACTCCCTGAACCTGGCCTATGCCTGCCTCTGATCCACAAAGCCCATCACCGAAAGGAGAGCTATATGGACTATCGTATTCTGGTCATCAACCCCGGCTCCACCTCCACCAAGGTGGCCGTTTATGAGGACGAAAAAGAGCTTTTCATGGAGAATATCGTTCACAGCGAGGAGGCCCTTTCCCAATGCAGCGCGCTTTTGGAGCAGATGCCCCTTCGTTTGGCAGCCGTGCAGGAAAGCCTCTCTGCCCATGGCCTGCAGGCAGAAGATCTTTCCGCTGTGGTGGGGCGGGGAGGCATGATCCCCCGGCTGAAAACCGGCGCTTACCGCGTCGATCAGGCCCTGAAAGCGGTCATCGAAAGCGGAAAGCTCATCCCCCATGCCTCCAATATGGGTGCCCTGCTGGCGGATGCCATCGCCGCGCCCCTGGGTCTGCCTGCCATCATCTATGATGCAGTCTCCGCCGACGACCTGCCGGAGATGGCGAAGATCACCGGCATCCCGGAGATTCGCCGTCAGAGCTTCTGCCATGTGCTGAACAGCCGGGCCATGGGCCGAAAATTCGCAAAAGCGCAGGGCCGGAAATATGAGGAGATGAACCTGCTCATCGCCCATCTGGGCGGCGGCATCTCTATCAGTGCCCACCGGGGCGGGCGCATCATCGATGTGATCACCGATGACGGCGGCCCCTTCTCCCCGGAACGGGCAGGCAGCGTTCCCCTGCTCTATATCATCGATATGTGCTTCAGCGGGGAATACAACAAAGCCCAGGTCACAAAGAAACAGCGCGGCCAGGGTGGTCTCCGGGCCTGGCTGGGAACTGCCGATTGCCAGGAGATCGAAGAACGCATCCACAACGGGGATGAAAAGGCAGCCCTGATCTATGAAGCCCAGGCCTATCAGATCGCCAAGGGCATCGGCAATCTGGCACCGGCTCTGCATTGCTCCATGGATGCCATCCTCCTCACCGGCGGTCTGGCCTATTCCCGCATGCTCATGGAAAAAATCCGCAGCTATGTGGGCCCGCTGGCGCCCATCCATGTGCTGCCCGGCCAGTGCGAAATGGAAGCTCTGGCGCTGGGCATGCTCCGCGTTCTCCGTGGGGAGGAGGAAGCGAAGAGCTACTCTGCCGAAGCAGAATAAGCGAACCCCCCAAAGCCTGCCCTTTTGCAAAAGGGCAGGCTTTTTCTGTGCCGCATTTCTGCCCCGTAATATATGGGGTATGCTGGGCATTCTACCGGGGGTAGAGCAAATCCAGCTCCCGTAGCTTGCCTAAAAAAGACAGTCCATGCTATGCTCAGCCAGCAAAGCAAATCAAAAAAGAGGTGATTTCAGAATGAATGCACAGATCGACCCGGTGGACGTAGGCAGCAGGATCAAAACTCTGCGAACAGAAAAGAGCTTGACCCAAAAAGACCTGGCTGCCCTGCTCCATGTCTCCGATAAAGCAGTCAGCAAATGGGAGCGGGGGGAATGCTTTCCCGATCTCCCCCTGCTGCCAACGCTTTCCCGGCTTTTCGGCCTTTCTGTGGACAGCCTGCTGGGCTTGGAAAGCCTGCCTCAGACGGAAAAGCCTTCTTCCTCCGGGGAAGAGCAGCAAGCAAAGAGCAGCCCTTCTCCTTCAGCAGCTGGGAAAAAGCTGCGGAAAGCAGCCTGCCTGGCAGCCGCACTCTCCCTGCTGGGGCTGATTCTCGGCTGCCTTTTGGAAATGCTGCTTGCTTCCAAACTCTCTCTCAGGCTATTCCTGCACTTTCCCGCACCGATCCTGCTGCTGCTTGGCTGCTTCTTCTATTCCCATCAAGAAAAGCAGCTGTTGAACAGCGGCAGTCTCCCGGAAAGCCCGAAGCAGGAATGCCGCTCTTTCCTCTGGCTTTTTGCCGCAGAGCTGCTCCTGCTTTTCGCCATTCTCGCCTATCCTCTGGGTCCGGGAAATGTGCTTAGCCAGTGGCCATATGGGCTCAGCAGCCAGCTTTTCTTGCTGACCCTCTGCCTGCTGGGCGTTTCGCAGATCTGGGCTTTTCTCCGCGCTCCCTCCGGGCAGCCTTGCTTCCGGGTGAAGCTCTGGGCGGGCGGCTTTGCTGCTCTGCTGGCCGGGGCAGGGCTGATGCTCTTCCCCCTTTTCCATATGCCGGAGCTGGAATCCCTGGCGCAGGCGGAATTTCATGATCCCGTCTACCTAAATTCAGATGTAGCCACCATCATGACCCGGGATGTGGTGAAAAAAGCCCTGGAGCAGCTGGCACAGCAGCAAAACCGGCTCCTTCTGCTCCTGCTGGGGCTGGCGCTTCTCTATCACCTGCTGCTTCTGCTGGATCAGCAGCTGCGTAAGCAGCCCTGGCGCGTCCTCCTGATGCTGCTGGCCTCCTTTCTGGTGCTTCTGCTCTGCTCTCAGAGCATGGAGCTGCTGCTCGGCGGGGAAAGCAGCCTCAGCGGGAAACTAATCTATGCCATCTTCCGGCGGGAAGCCCCGGCCTTTGCCGTTTTGCTGCTTTGGAGCTGTGGACTACGGGCCTGCTCCCAGCGGAAGCCAAAGCCCCCGGCAAAAAAGCCTCTCTCCGAAGCAGCGGATGTGTAAACCCTTCCTTTCCGGGGCATGCTAGGCTCATGCTTTCGCAAAAGGAGGACGCACAATGAACGAAAAACAAGGCCAGATTCAGGACGATACCGTCAAGCTGCTGAAGGAATGTGATTCCGGCATCCGCATGGGCATCTCCTCCATCAATGATGTTCTGGATTATGTCAAAAACGATGATCTGCGAAACAAGCTGGCTCAGTGCCGGGAAGGCCACGAAAAGCTGCGGGAAGAAACGGTCGTTCGCCTCTGCCGCCTGCATGAGGACGGAAAGGAACCCAATCCCATCGCAAAGGGCATGTCCTGGGTGAAGACCAACGCCAAGCTGATCGCCAATGAATCGGATTCCACCATTGCGGATCTGATCACCGATGGCTGCAACATGGGCGTGAAATCTCTGCACCGCTATCTGAATCAATACCACCAGGCGGATGAAGGCGCCCGGGATATCGCCTCCCGCCTGATCTCCCAGGAGCTGCAGCTGACGGATCAGATGCGACCCTATCTCTAAATCCTTCCCCATATGCAAAGACAGCCCTGCCAGGCAGAGCTGTCTTTTTCATATTCATTTCAGTTAAATCTCAGCAAGATAAAAGCTCACTTCCAGCCCCTCCCCCAGTAAGAGGTGCTGAATTTCTGTTTGCAATATATGGTAAGCTTTGCTATAATTGGAAAGAGAAACAAAAAGCGGCAGCCAAGGGGTGCGCCAACACCCCCTGGCCTGCATATGTGATGCCCCACATACACAATAGCAAAGCTAAACCGCATGATTATTATACGGTTTTTTCTTGGTTTGTGCAACAGCGGATTGCCGTGCATAAGCATGCTCAGCCGTGTCGTGTATGTGTCTATCATACACGGCTTTTTTTGTTTCTCCCGCGGTCGGGCCGGTGCGCCGGCCCCTTTCCCCCGCGGAGAAAAAGCCGTTTCCCAGCGAAACGGCGGTTGAGCAAAGAAGGTGATCCTATCCATACTAAGGATACACTGCCTCTGCCGGGGCAGCAAAAAAAACCTGCTCCCCCGGAGCAAAGCAGCTGCTCCAGCCCAGCCTGGGCGGATTGGTGCTTCTGGGGCATGGTGGAGCCGGGTGCCTGGCCCGATGCGGAACAGGCCCGGCTCAATCTGGCGGCCTGGGATATCTGCCTCTGCCTGGGGCCCTTTTTCGGCCTGGAACGGGAGCAGCCCCTCCCGGATCGGCTGCATCAGCTTTGTGCCGCTCTGGAGCAGCTCTTCCATCAGCCGCAGGAAGGACTGCGGCTGGCCCGGCTGCTGAGTGTCCAATCCCAGCTTCGCCCTTTGGGTCTATCCTTGGCGCAGCTCCTTCCCCCAGAGCCCAGCGAGCACAGTCTGGCGGCGCTTCCCCCGCTTTTGCTGGCCATTTCCGGCTTCTGCTATGGCTTGGGCCTGGGCGTAGAGCAGGATCCGCTGCGGGCCCGAAGACTTTTTGCTGCCGGAAAAAAGCATAGTCCCCATCCGACGCAGCAGGAATGGTACCAAAAGCAGCTGGATCGTCTATGTCCATCTTTCAGTACAGCAAAAGCTGGACAGACCCACAGCCCCGTGCTATGATGAAAAAAACCTCCGCCGGAGCGGAGAGAAGGAGGCAGCAGCCATGCTCTATCTTTCCGGCTTTTCCTTTCCCAGCCAGCAGGAAGAAGCCCTCTTCTGCCTGAATGAGCGGCGCACCTGCTTCGACAGCTTTTATCCCTTCGGGATCTTAGGTCCTCGTGAGCTGACAGAGCTGGAATTCGCCCCGCTGACCGTCCTCTACGGCGGGAATGGCTCCGGAAAGACCACTGCCCTGAATGTGATCGCGGAAGCCCTGGGGCTGGAACGCAGCAGCCTCTACAACCGCTCCAATTTTTTCCCGAATTATCTGGAGCTCTGCCAGGCCCAGCTTCAAAAACCCCTCCCCCAGGGCAGCGCCATCATCACCAGCGACGATGTTTTCGATCATATGCTGAAGCTTCGTGCTCTGAATCAGGGCATCGACCAGGGCAGAGAGGAGCTGTTTCAGCAATATTGGGAGGACCGGAGCAGCGATATGCGCCTGCTCTCCCTGGAGGATTACCAGGAGTTTCGCCGACAGGCACTGGCCCGCCGCAGCAGCCAATCCCGCTATGTGCGGCAGCTGTTGTCCGGAAACATACGGGAGGGCTCCAATGGAGAAAGCGCCTTCCGCTATTTCACTCAACGAATCACGGAAAACCGGCTTTACCTGCTGGATGAGCCGGAAAACTCTCTTTCTCCCAGCCTGCAGATGGAGCTGGCCCGCTTTCTGGCAGATTCTGCCCGCTTCTACGGCTGTCAGCTGCTGATCGCCACCCATTCCCCCTTTCTGCTGGCCATGGAGCAGGCGCACGTCTATGACCTGGACAGCCGGCCGGTGCGGATCCGCCCCTGGACGGAGCTGGAAAATATCCGAACCTATCACAGTTTTTTCCAGGATCACGAAGCAGATTTTCATTGAAAACAGGCCAGCCAGAGAGAAAGATTTTTGCGGAAGGAAGCGCAGCTTTTTCCCGGCTTTCATGCTTTCCCCATCCCGGAAGGCAAGCGATACGCCTGCTGCAAAACACAGCCCGAAGCCGCCAAAGTGATCCGCCCCTGTCAAGGCTGACCAGGGAAATAAATAAAATATAGTACTGTTTT
>JAUMYD010000156.1 GCA_030528765.1 Bacillota bacterium | reverse complement strand
TGCGGAGCTGCCCTGGAGCCATGAACAGTCTTCCATGGACTATCTGGGGTATGCGGATAACCAATATAATCTTGATCAGCTTGCGGAGCTTCAGGGGAACTTTCCTCTGACGGAGCTGCTTCAGTTCTGGGGCATGGATGAGTCTGAATACTATATTGTTTATGAGCCATCTTTTGTGCGTTATCTGGGGAAAATCTATAATGAAAAAAACCTGGAAGCTATGAAAGCTTATTTTATCGTGCATACAGCATTGGAGGCTCTTATGTACCTGGATGTGGAATCTGCTGAGGATGCAGCAGTGCTGATGCAGGCAGATAACGAAGACGAGACCATGGGGGAAGAGGAGGAGCCCGGAGAAGAAATAGAAATCAATTCGCAGCTCAGCGAAGAGGAGGAACAAATTCTAGAAATTGCTTCCACATATCTTTTCCCCAACCTTATCGATGCGATCCAGCAGGTTTACATTGGCCGCCACTTCAGCTCCCAGATGCGGGAAGAGGTGCTGGCCCTTGTGGAAGATATCAAGGAATATTATATTGAGCTACTGAAAAATACAGAGTGGCTGGGTCCTGAAACGAGGGAGGAAGGCATTCGGAAGCTGAACAATATGTATGTCCATGTGTTTTATCCGGATGTGCTCACCGATTATTCCGGCTTGGATTATCTTAACTATGAAGAGGGCGGGAACCTGCTGGATGCAATTTATGACATCAGGACTTTTAATTTCACCCCGGAATCGGAAAAGATAAATCAGGCTGTTGACCGGGGCGAATGGGATCTTTCTTCTGTAAACACCCTTGCGAGCAATGCCTACTATATGCTGATGAATAATAGCGTTTATATTCTTGCGGGAATAGCGGCTGGCGGCATTACCTACGGCCTTGATTCTCCTTTGGAACAGAACTACGCCCGCCTGGGTATGATCATCGGTCATGAAATAACCCATGCCTTTGATAACAGCGGATACAATTTTGATGCGGACGGGCTGGAAAACAAATGGTGGACAAGCGAGGATGAGGTTGCTTTCCGTATGAAAGCAGATCGGCTGGCAAACCACTATGGCACGCTTTCCTTCCTTCCTGGAGTGGAAGGAGGCTATGATGGCACGATCGTACAGGGAGAAGCCATCGCAGATATGGGCGGCATGAAATGCATGCTTGCTCTTGCAGAGGATATTCCGGATTTCGACTACGAAAAGTTTTTTATCTCGTATGCAAATCTGTTTTGCTATAAAACTGATTTAGGCTCAGAAATGCAGTTGGCAATGGATGTCCATCCTTTGGGGTTCCTTCGTACCAATGTAACGGTGCAGCAGTTTGATGAATTTTTTGAGACCTTTGATATCGGCCCCGGAGATGGGATGTATCTTGCTCCTGAGGACAGGATTATGGTCTGGTAATGCTATTTAAAATGCAAATGGAAGAGACAAACAAGGAGGCAATATGAGCGAAGCATTGATTTCTATGCGTGGCATTAAAAAAAGCTACGGTCAGCATGAAGTGCTCCAGAATGTGGATTTGGATATCTACAAGGGAGATATTTTCGGCCTGATCGGCCGCAACGGTGCCGGGAAAACAACCTTGTTTAAGGTGATTCTTGGTTTATCAGATTACCAGGGGGGAACTCTGGAGATTGCAGGGGAGAGCAAAAAGCTTTCGATCGGGCGGAAAAAAATAGGTTTTCTCATCGGAAGCAATTTCCTTCCTTACATGAACGGACGGCAAAACCTGGAATACTATCGCGTGTTGAAGGGTATTAAGGATAAAAAAGAAATAGACCGCGTTCTGGAGATCGTTGAGCTTGCCGGCGTAAAGTCTCCGTATAAGAATTATTCCTTGGGTATGAAGCAGCGTCTGGGTATTGCAAACGCCATGATGGGTAATCCGGAGATACTTATTTTGGATGAGCCAACGAATGGTCTGGATCCGCAGGGTATCGCAGATGTTCGTGCTTTGATCCAGCGCTTGAACGAAGAGTTCAATATGACAGTTATCGTTTCTTCGCATATTTTGGGAGAACTGCAGAATACCGCACACCGTTTTGGTATTATCAACAGCGGCACACTGGCGGGCGTCATTACCAGAGAAGACCTGGTCACGGAACAGCGCTCTGTTCGTTTGAGTGTGGATGATTTGGAAAAAGCCAGAGTCGCATTGGAGCAGGCCGGGGTCAAAATATTCAATGAAGTCTATGAGACCCGTACTTTGGAAGATTTCTACTTCACATTGGTGGGAGGGAAGAATTAAGATGATGAATTATATTCTGGCAGATTACCGCCGCATTCTGCTTCGTATTCCCCGGCTCATCTTCGTCGGGCTTTTTGAGATCGTCCTTGCCTTTATCGTGCTGCATAAATGGAGCGGTGCCGGGGCGAATTATAGTTCCGTAGATTTTATCAGTAGCATGGATGTCTGGCTCTTTACTCTTGGCCCGATCATATTGGGTGTAGTGACGTTGGTTAATGTTTTTTCGGATGATTTTAAATCAAAAACGATGCAGGTTGCCATCGGCGTGGGCGTTACCCGTTTTCAGGTGGTTGCCGGGAAGCTGATACAATCTTTCCTGATCTTTTTAACGGACATAGTGCTTACCTGCGTTCTGGTGACAGTGCTTTCGATGATCGTTGGTGTTCAGCTGGTTCCCCAGCAGATTTATCATCTTTTTGTTGAATTCCTGTATTTCCTGCTCTGGAATACCTGCTGGATCGGGATCGTTTCCATTCTGGTATTCAAGCTTCAGGGCATGCTTCTGCCCATGCTGCTGTATATCTTTTTGAATTTCAGCGTTGTGGAATCCCTCTTCCGCTGGATCACCCGCTCCGGCCCGGAGCTGCTGAGCCGCCTTCATCTGGAAAGATATACGCTGGAATACCTTTTGGAACTTTTCCGCAGCAATCTGCTTATGGAGCGTTTCAATATCGGTGCTGTGATCGGTATTCTGATTTATCTTGGCTTGAGCCTGTATGCTACTTATCTGGTTTTCCGAAAACAGGAGCTGGATTTTTAAATCACCAAAACGGACGCGCTGCTTTCGCGGTGCGCCCGTTTTATAGATGCGCGAACTTCACAAGGTATTTCGATATCTGCGTATCATATGGGGATGGGAAAGCCGGGTCCCTTTCCAGTCTTTGGAGCTTCAGGCGCTGAAATTCTTTTTCCTGTCTCTTTTTGTTGTTGTCTTATCATGAAAAATTACAGCAAGTAAAACGAAGCGTGGCTTTACAGAGCGGGAAAATCCAAAGGAATCATTCAAAGCCCTTGATTATAATCTGCTAAGAGAATATAATCATATAGATGAAATAGAAGCGTGGAGCAAAGGGTTTCTGAATGCCGGATAGGGAGAAGTTTGTGCTTTCCCGGTGGATTTTGTTGCTTTTTCGCGGATCCTCTGCCTTCCCGGTCGGGGCGAAAAAGTGCAAAAACAGGGGGATCCTGCTGAAGATGATGGGTCCTCTGAAAGTTAGGATGCCCGCAGACGGCTTCGGTTCATTTTTCAATTCAGAAATGAAAATAAAAAACAATGGTAAAGGTGCAAGCATGCTTTTAATCCCTTTTTGAAAAGGGGGCTGCTCCTTTCTCAGTCTGCCCAGGAGGGCGAAAATATGTCCTTTCTAAGCCGGTTTTTGTCGTATAAGAAGATTTGCATACAGTGCCATAACAATCCCGATGCAGACAGCTTGGCTTCTGCTTTTGGGTTGTACCGCTTTTTTTGCAGCAAGGGCGTTGATTCGGAAATTGTTTTTGGTGGAGAGCAGGTTCTTAAAAAGAGCAATACCAAAATGCTTATTCGGGAGTGTGGTATTCCCATCAGCCATAATTGCAGCCCGGAAGGATATGATCTGCTTTTCATGGTGGATTGCCAGTATGGACAGGGAAATGAAAACGAAAATTTTCTCATCAAGAGTGAATATCAGAGCTGTGCTACCATCATTTATGAACTGCTGCTTGAGGAGAATTACCCCGTAAAAGAAGATGAGGCTTTGGCTGTGGCTTTTCTATATGGTCTGTATACCGATACCTCCTCATTCGCAGATTTGTTTTACAGTGCGGATATCGCTATGCGGGGAGATCTGTTTGAAAATCAGTCGCTTTTTGAACAGCTTACGAAATCCAATATGTCTCTGGCTGAGCTTCTTGTTGCCAGTGATGCGATGTATAACCATTATTTTGATTCAGAACGCAGGTTCTCTATCGTTGAAGCACTGAAATGTGATCAAACAGTGCTGGGCATGATCGGTGATTTCATGATCCAGGTCGATTCTATTTGTCTTAGTTTTGT
>JAUMYD010000018.1:9758-17352 GCA_030528765.1 Bacillota bacterium | reverse complement strand
TACTTTGGTTTTCAATTGTTATATAATATATACATAGATTATGAGCTCACGCTTATAATAGCAAGTTTTTTATTTTCTTTATTGTCTATGGGTCGGCTTGCTTCTCTATTGCTGCCCCATAAAACTTTTTCTTATTTTACCGCATCCCACACATTTTTACAACAGGTTAGGTGATTACCATGACAAGACGAAATGCAAAAAATCTCATCCGTCAGGCATTGATCAGCCTGCTGGAAGAAAAGGCTCTCGATGAAATCGATGTTCAGGATATTGCCGCCAGAGCGGAACTGAGCCGCCAGACTTTCTACTACAATTTTAAAAATAAGAAAGATTTGATCGACTGGATCCTGAGCTGCAATGCAGATCTGGCTCTTGCCTCCTTCCGCAGCAGCCATGACATCAACACCTACATCTGCATGGCTTTCAGCGAAGCCGCAAAGGATAAGGCTCTTTATAAAAACCTGAGCGCACTTCAAAACGGCAGCTATACCCAGCTTCTGCGGGATGGCGTGCTTAGCTGTGCACAGATCACCATGAATCTGACCGAACGGCAGATCGTGGACAGTGATCTGAACGAAGCACTGCTGGTTTTCAAATGCGCTGCCGGTGGCCTGATGCAGCATTGGGTAGAAAACGGCATGCGGCAGTCCCCGCAGCAGATGGCCAACATGCTCTGCGCCAATATGTCCCAGCCTGTGGCGAATTTCTTCAACTATAACCACAAGGAACATCTGGCAAAGGAAGACATTCTGTAAAATCGCTTTTCTTTAAATGCGAGACAAGCCCTGTGTGCGGTCAGGGCTTGTTTTCGTACGCAAAAATGGTCGTGCTGCCCTCCTTCTTTCCGGAAAAAGGGCAGTACGGCTTTTTTCTGTCAGCGGCTGCTCTTCCAAAAAAGCTTCCGCTTCCGGCAGCCTGGCGGATCAGCTGTTTTCCCGGCCTGCGGCAGCTCGCCTCCTGCAAGCCACCTGCCCTGCTTATTGCGGATGAGAAGCAGCTTCTGATATATTTCCTTTTTCTTTTTTCTCTATCGGGCATACAAAAAGCAGGGATCACAAAAGATCCCTGCTTTTTCTGTATTAGCTATGCTTTTTTTGCTGCAGCTTTTTGCTCCCTGTGAGAATTTCCCCCGGTGCTGTGCTGCTTGCTGCGGGCATGCTGCTTCTGCTGCTTCTGCTGCGTTTGCCGCTCTTCGCCTTGTTCGCTCTTCCAGCGCTTCATGATCTCAATGTTTGTCTTTTCAAAATCACCCACATCTGCATCGGCATCGCGCACATAATCGGCGATCTCCTGCGGAGTCTTGCCGGCGATCTTTTTGATCTCCGGAGAATCAATGAAGCATCTTCTCAGCCGGCTGTACATCTGTGCATCCCGGCCCAGCTTAAGGTTGATCGTGCTGCTGGGGAAGCTCTCATCCTGGCCGTAAGTCTTCAGCGACCGGCAATCCCGGTTATGCTCCATAGCACCAAACAAAATTTGGCTATCCGCCTTCTCCTCCACTGCCTTCTGCGCTCTGCGGAATTCGCGGCTTTCTCTGTGATTTTTGTGGCAGGAGCGGTGATCCGCAGCAACAATGCCCATCAGCTGCACATCTGCCAAAAGGGCTTCGGCATTTTCCAGGTGCTCACCTTTTGCACCGGCTTCCAGCAGCTTTTTCTGGGCCTGCAGGCCTTTGATGCGTATTTTCGCCATCTGGGCGATGCCCCGCACAGGCTCCACTATTTTTTCATTGAGGTATTGGTCTTTTGCCAAAGGAGCTACCTTAATATTCGAATCCCAAATTTGCAGCAGCTCCTCAGCCAGCAAGCCGTAGGACACTGCCTCCTGATTCAGCTCCGGAGAGGATCTGAACAGAATCGTACACTCCTCAAAAGCGTTCCGCAGCAAGGTTCCCAAGTGTCTGGGAACGGGTACATCGTCAAAGGCTTCATGCACGCAGTCTCCCATAATTTGGCGGCCATAGAACATGAGTGCACGCATATCCCCGCTGATCTCGCCATCCTTGCGCAGCATGACATCTTCCATCAAATGGCGGAAATCGATCCGGTGCTGGCAGCGGTCAACGGCCGCCAGGGATACATCTGCGATATCCTTCATGGCTCCTTCTTCCCCGTTTGCCCTTTCTTTATATTTACCGTACAGATAAGCCCGTCGCTTATCAGAGGCTCGCGGGGTGCAGCAGGCAAACATCGCCAGGGTAGCCAGCTGTTCTTCCGTCATACCGCTGTACTTCATGCGGCCCCGGGTGGAGGGCCTGTAAAACCCGAACATCTGGGTGCCCTTCAGTTCACCCGTTTTGGGCTCATCAACGAGTCTGCGTTCAGCAGGGTATTCCGGGGTCATCAGCTGCTTACGATTATTCTGCAGATTATCGTAGCAATCCAGCTCCATGCACAGATCCAGATAGGCTCCTTTGTTCACGCCCATTTTGCCCAGCAGTTCCTTCTTCGCCGGGTCCTGATTCTGCCGTTCTTCCTCCCGATCCCGCCGCTTTTGCTGGGCCTCTGCCTTTGTTCTTTTTTCTTTCTCCAGCTGCTCTTCCTTTTCTTTCCGCTTGTTTTCCAAAAACTTTGCTTCGCCTTCTTTATAATCGCTGTTGTACTTTTTCGCGATCTCTTCGAAGCCTTTGGACATATTCTCAGCATATTTATGCTGCCGCAGCTGGCGCCGATAGCCCTCCACTTCTTTGGCATAATATTTGCCGTCGCTAATGGCATAGATCAACATTGCCCAAAAGCCGGGGTGCTCCGGCTTATCGGCACTTTTGATCCCCTGGATCGTATAATCGGATACCCCGCATTTCCCATCTACAGTGATGCCGATCTTGCGGGGGTATTCCTCTCCGGTGGCTCTGACAAACAATTCACCATTATAGGCCTTCGCAAACAGAAACTCTTTGAGCTCCCATTCTCCTATATGCTTCGGTTTATCGGGATCGTCATTCAATCTGAAAAGATTTTGCTCTCCATCTTTCAAATAATAGATTTCGCACTGATCCTCAGCATTGCGCAAATCACGGTAGAAAAATTCTCCATCTTCCATGAGCTCCTTAAAGCTGTGCCACCATTCGTTTTTCAAAAACGCAATTTTTTGGGTCGATCGTTGGATCGACAGATCGATCATCTTATTTGGTGCGGTTTTCGGCATGATCCTTGCGCCCTCCTTCCGTTTCCTATCAATATATATATAGTTCTATTCCGGCATTGGTTTCAAGTGCAAAATATTTTTCCGGCAGCCGCAGCATAAAAAAGTCGCACCATAGAAGAGTGGGGCGGAATAAAAGACTTACAGGGACAGCGATGTGAATTGCTGCTCCTGCTGTTGTGAAGGTCGCTTTTATGTGATAGCACAGAAGCAGCTCCTTGGATAAAAGAAAATTTATCTGACAGATAAAGGGTGCGCTTCATATGCCCTTCGCTGCAATGCGTGCTGTGCGGGTTTGCAAGAAGCCGAAGCCTCCCTTTACACAAGGGAGGCTTTCCAAAACAGATACTTACAGGTACGTATTGAAAAATCCGACCCGGGATCGAAGCCACAGGTCGGATTTAACTGTTTTACGAAAAACCGCAGCCCCGGGGCTAAGCCTTCTTCTTCACTGCGGCAAAGGCATCCTCTGCGGCGGCGATGGTCTCTGCCAGATCCGCATCGCTGAGGGCTGCATTCAGGAAATGATTGTGGTGACCGGTGAAAAAGATGCCCCGCTGTACGCATTCCGCGACCCAGGCCTGATGCAGCATAAGGCTGGGGTCATCTGCCACACGCAGATAGAAAAGAGCAGGCTCCCCGGTGACACGCAGATCAAAGCCATGCTTTTTCCCGGCAGAGATCAGGCCGCTGCGCAGCTTTTCCCCTTTTTCCAGCAGCAGCGCCGGCAGATCGATGCGCTTCATTTTCTCGATGGCAGCGATAGCTGCGGCAAAGGGGACAGCACTCATCCAATAACTGCCTGTGTAGCTCAGGCTGGAGATAGCGCCCTTCAGAAAATCCTTCCCGCAGAGGGCAGACATATTATAGCCGTTTGCCAGCGCCTTACAGAAGCAGATCAGATCGGCCTCAAAGCCGTAGAAGTGATCGGAACCGGCCAGATCCAGGCGGAAACCGGCCCGCACATCATCCAGGATCAGCACCACATCATGCTCGGTGCAAAGCTTCCGCACCTTCTGCCAGAAGCCCGGCGCAGGCAGAACATTATCCATAAAGTTCCCATGCAGATAGGGCTGGGAGATCAAAGCGGCGATCTGCCCCTTATTCGCAAGAAAGACCTGCTCCAGCTGGTCAAAATCATTCCATTCCACATAAAGATTGTTGCTCACATCCTCCGGAGTGATGCCGGGGTAATCGATCTTCTGCGTCCAGGGTGCCACGCCGTGATAATAGCCCTTAAAAAAGACGATCTTCTTCCGGTGGGTGTAGGCCCGGGCGGTCATCACCGCGCCGGTGGTGGTATCCCCCCCATTCTTTGCAAAGAAGGCCCAATCCGCGGAGCTCACTGTGGAGACCAGCAGATCAGCCAGATCCACCATAATGGAATGGGGCAGCGTGGTGCAGTCACAGATAGCCCGCTGGGCAGCGGCCGCCGCATCCACATCCGGATCATTATAGCCCAGGATATTGGGCCCGTAGGCACACATATAATCGATGAAACGGTTCCCATCCAGATCCCAAAGATAGCTGCCCTGAGCTCTGGAGGCATAAAAAGGAAATGCCTCTACCGGCACATAGCAACCCTCCACCGGGCCCTGGTGCCCATAGATGCCGGCCGGAATCAGAGAGCAGGCCCGCTCAAAAAGCGCCCGGCTCCGGCTATAATCGTTGGCTTTGCGCATAAAACCTCCTTAAAGCGAATCCACCCGGCAGGCACAGGCCCAGTGCCTGCCCAACTGTGCAGCGGAAATCTATATTCTACGGCAGGAACAGGCTCAGGCCAGATACAGCGCGACCCGATCCAGGATCCGGTTCAGATTATCCACCTGAGAGATCTGCCCACCGATACGGATCTTCCCCTGGCCCACGCAGGCCACAGCATTCACCTGCCCGTCAAAAAGCCGGCGGGCCAGGTGCAGATCAGAGAATTCCATGTAGGCCCGGTAATCCTCCGGCTTCTCATGGCAGGCAGAAAGCTGATGCCCCGCAACCCGGATGCCACAGGAAATATCCTCCTTCACGGAAAAGAGGACGCTTCCATCCTGCATATAGCCGGCGCTGCAGCGGCCAATGGCATCCGCATTCCCCACCTGAGCAATGGCAGAGACGATCAAATGCAGCATCAGCCGGGTGCTGCTGCAGAAAAAAGCTTCATCCTGCAGCTTTTCCGGCTCCGGTCGCAGATAAAGCGTAAGCAGATCCGTCAGGCGGCTGAACTTCTTCAGCAGAAAAGAAATTTTATGAAAGCCCTTCACGGGGACAGGCTTGACACTGCCTTCGATCATACCGTTAAACTTCTCGCAGCTGGAAAAGGGCAGCAACACCTGGCAGCCCTTCAGGCCGGGGCGCATGCAGCAGCTGCCGTCCTCGATCCACAAGGTCCCACGGGGGCCATTCTTCACCGAAAAGCCGATGGAAAGCTTTTCTCCTTCAATGAGCTGCCGGGCAGCGGGCTCCTGCTTGCAGAGGAATTCCAGGCTTCCCAGAACAGCGAAAAGATTGATATAAGCCAAGGTCTTTTGATCCATATCCAACTCCTTAAAAAACAAACTTAAATTATTATATCATAATGCGTCCCATGAGAAAAGCATTCTTCTGCAAAAAGATATTTTGATTTTGCAAATAAAGCTATTTTATATATCTTTATGCCGAAAATGTGGGCTTCTCTTTTTTTTGGGGCCGGCAGAGCCCGGAGGATTTGTCTTTTTTCATCTCCCCTATTGCAATATAGACGATTTTGGTATATAGTGAGTGTAGTTCATATACAGTTAATAAGAAAAGAATTGGAGCAAAAATGAAAATAAAAATCACCACCGACAGCGCCAGTGATCTGTGCCCGGAGCTTTATGATGCCTATTCCATCGCTGTGGCACCAATGATCGTCCTGAAGGAAAATCAGCCTTATCAGGATGGGGTAAACATCAGCATAAACGATATCTTCTCCCATGTGGAGGCAGGTGGCAGCCACTGCACCACCTCTGCCCTGAACATCGGTGATTTTATCGAGCTCTTCTCCCACTATGCGGATTCCTACGATGCCGTGATCCATGTCTCCATCGGCTCCGGCTTTTCCAGCTCCTGCCAGAACGCTTCCCTGGCAGCAGCGGAATTCTCCAATGTTTATGTTGTGGATTCCCAGAACCTCAGCTCCGGGGAAGGGCTTGTGGTCCTGCGGGCTGCAGAGCTGGCCCGGGAAGGGACGCGCACAGCAGAGGAGATCCTTTCGGAGCTGAATGATCTGATCCCCCGGATCGATACCAGCTTCCTGCTGGATCGCCTGGATTATATGGTAAAAGGCGGCCGCTGCTCTGCCGTGACTGCCATGGGAGCCACCCTGCTGCACCTGCACCCCTGCATTGAAGTAAGCGAAGGGAAGCTGCGCGTGGCCCGGAAATACCGTGGCTCTCTGAAAAAATGCCTGGTCAGCTATGTGAAGGATCGCCTGGAAAACACGGAGGGCCTTGAACTGCAGCGCTGCTTCGTCACCCATTCCGGCATAGATGCAGAGATCAGCCGGGAAGTGCAGAAAACCGTGGCGGAATGCCAAGCCTTCGAATCCATCCTGGAAACTGTGGCCGGCTGCACCATCACCTGCCACTGCGGCAACAATACCCTGGGCATCCTCTACGTTCACAGCAAATAAGCCCCACGAGGAAATGCATACCGACTCAAACAGCCCTTCCATGCGGAGGGGCTGTTTTGTTTTTGGCCTGTAGGGGTGTCATTGTGAGGAAGCTTTTGCTGCGGAGCTACGAAGTATCTTCCGGCAAAACAACGTGGCAATCTTTTGGATAAAGCTGGCTGGAAGGCGGCAAAACCGGACCCCCCACTCAGACCGCCACCACCCGGCCGCTGTCCAGCATACAGAGATAGGCCTCCTTCACCGGCACGCGCCACAGCCTTTCGATGGCCTGCCGATAGCAGCGCAGCTGCTGCCCATAGAGCTGCTGCAGCTCCGCATCGCTCCTGCTCCGGCCGCCGGTCTTATAATCCAGCAGCACCCAGCCATCCTCCTCCTCAAAGGCGGCATCCAGCATGCCCTGGACCAGCACCTCCACGCCCTGCTCCTCCATGAGCATGGTGAAGGCGGTCTCCCGCTGTACCCGCTTCGATGCACAAAGCCGCTGCCCCACCGGGGAATGCAAAAAGCGCTCCAGCTGCCGAAGCTCCACAAGAGCTTTCTCTTCCCGGGAAAGCAGCGCTTTCTCACACAGCTCTTCCACCTGTGCCTTCAGCTGAGGCAGCTCAACTTGCTGCAGATCCAGCAGCTCCAGCACCCGGTGATAGGCTATGCCCCGCTCTGCCGCCAGGGAAGCGGGCTGCTTTGGCTTCTCCCCTGCTTCCTTTTGTGAATCGGCCTGGGCGGCGGGGCTGAGGGCCAGCTCTGCCCGGCTTTCCGGGCTGTGGGCCTGCCGGTTCAGGCTGCTCACTGCCCATTTGGCGGGGAAAA
>JAUMYD010000018.1:6425-9748 GCA_030528765.1 Bacillota bacterium | reverse complement strand
TCTCCCGCCCGGGGTATTGATAAAAGAGGGATTCCTCCACCCGGGAGCTCAGTTCGGCATCCCCCTCTGTGCCGAGAGGGCAAAAAGCCGCCTCTTCCGGGGAAAGGGGGCCGGGCGCGGGGATGCACTGAATCTGCCAGCGGCTTTCATCCCAGCTCCGGGCGGCAAGGCTGCATTCTGCCAGCTGCCGCAGGGCTGCGCTGTCCGGATGGCGGATCAGTGCCGGGCCAAACCAATCCAGGGGCTTTCTGGCCCGGGACAGCACATGCAGGGGCAGCTGCTGCTCCGGCCATTCTGCCACCTGGGCCCAGTTGGCGGCAGCTCGTTCCGGCCGTTCCAGGCAGGCACTGAGGATCAGCCGCTCCTTCGCCCGGGTCAGGGCCACATAGTAGACCCGCATTTCCTCTGCCAGCGCCTGTTCATGCTTACGCTCGGCAATGGCCAGCTGTGCCAGGGTGGGATATTTGCGGCGGCGCTCCCGATCCGCATAGCGGGCGCCCAGGCCCAGATCACGATCCCAGATCACATCCCCCTGCTCATCCCGGAAATTGAAGCAATGATTCAGCCCGGCCACAAAGACCACCGGGAATTCCAGACCCTTGCTCTTGTGGATGCTCATCAGCTGCACCGAATCCGCGCCGCCTGCCTTTGCCGGAGAAAGCTCCCCCTTGCCCCAGGCGCGGCTGTCCTCCAGCTGGCAGATGAAGCGGTAAAGCCCGGCATAGGACTGCCGCTCATAGCTGCAGGCCTGTTGATAGAGCAAGCGCAGATAGGCCTGGCGAGTCTCCCCGCCGGGCAGAGCACCGCAGAGGTGATAAAAGCCCGCCTCTTCATAGAGCCGCAGCAGCAAAGCAGAGGGGCGCAGCTCCCCGGCAGCGGAACGCCAGCTTTCCAGCTTCGCCAGAAAGTCCCGCAGCTTCTCCGGCAGGGGGCCTTCCCCCTCAGCTGCCAGCAGCAGGCAGTCATAAAGCCCGCCCTCCGGTCGTTCCAGCCGCAGGGAAAGCAGCTCCTCATCGGAAAAGCCCAGCAGCGGAGAGCGCAGAACCCCGGCCAGAGGCTGATCCTGTCTCGGGTTATCGATCAGCTTCAGCAGGGAGAGTGCCATTTCCAGCTCGGGGCTGTCCAGATAGCCCCCTGCCCCCTCCGCGGAGATGGGAATGCCTGCGCTTTCCAGCTCCCGGAGCACAATATCCCGGCTGCTCTTCAGGCTGCGCAGCAGGATGGCCATATCCCCATAGGCATAGCCCTCCTGCCGCAGCTCCCGGATGCGCTGAGCAATGAAGCGGGCCTCCAGCTGCAGGCTGCCGCTTTCCTCGGCTTCTCTCTCCTCCCCGCCATCCTCTTCCTCCGCAGTTTCCCGGGCCTCCTGCGGCACAGGCTTTCGCTCCACCAGCCAGAATTCCGGCGGCGCGCCCTGCTCCGGGCGGCCCGGGTGCAGGGCTGCGGCCTCGTCATAATCCAGCTCCGCCACCTCTGCCAGCATCAGCTGGCCGAAAAGATGGTTCACCCCCTGGATGACGGAGATGTGAGAGCGGAAATTCCGGTTCAGGTCGATGCGGCGGCCGCCCTCCCCCTCCCCGTAGGCCAGGTATTTGCTGAGGAAGAGCTTGGGCTCTGCCAGACGGAAGCGGTAAACGCTCTGCTTCACGTCCCCCACTGCGAAAAAATTCTCTGCCCGGCGCAGGCGGCTGAAAATGGCCTCCTGCACCTGGTTGATATCCTGATATTCATCGATCAGCACCTCATCAAAGCCCTCTGCCAGGCTTTGGGCAAAGTCCTCGTCGGAGAGCAGGGCCAGCGTCAGGTGCTCCATATCCCCGTAATCGATCCAGGCCCGGCTCAGCTTGGCCTCCCGCAGGCGTTCATCCAGATCCATCACCAGATCCACCAGGCTCTGCATCAGGCGGCCGCTGCAGTGCTGCTCCTCCACGGCCTCCGCCGCGGTGAGGCTGCCATAGCGGGCCGCCAGCTTCTTCAGATCATCCTTGGCAGCGGTACGCAGCTTTTTGAAGCGTTCCATCTGCTCCGCATCAAAGACATGGCCGGGGGGATAGCCCTCTGCCAGCTTTTTCGCACCGCTGGGCAGGCGCTGGAATTCCAGGGCAGAGAGGGCTGCTGCCATGCTTTGCAGGCTTTGCTGATTGCAGACCTGCTCTGCCTGGGCGATCTCCACCCAGGCCAGCTCCTGATAGAGTCGGGGGATCTCCGGCAGCAGGGCTGCCTGCCGCAGGGAATCGATGATGCGCGCCAGCTGCTGCCGCAGGCTCCGGCAAAGGGCTTCCGCGCCCCAGAGCTCGTCCACCCTCTCCCCGGAAAGGAGCTGGGCCGCGCTTTGCCGCAGCCAAAGCGCCGGATCCGGGCGGCTCTGGCTGTAGCTGTGCAGATCCAGAATGATCTGAGCCAGCTGGCTGTCATCATGGACGCCGCCATAGGCATCCGCCAGAGCGGCCAGGCCGCTTTCCGGCTGCCCATAGGCCTGCTCCATGCAGGCTTCCAGGCATTCCTGCCGCAGCAGCTCCATCTCCACCTCAGAGGCGACCCGGAAATCCGCAGGCAGACCCACCCGGTAATAATGGGAACGCAGCAGCTCCAGGCAGAAGGAATGGACGGTGCTGATGTGGGCCTGGGGCAGCAAAGCCAGCTGCTGCCGGAAATCGCTGTTCCCGGGCTGCTCCCGACAGAGCTGGGATAGGGCCCGCTGGATCTTTGCCCGCATATCGTCCGCTGCCGCGTGGGTGAAGGTCAGCACCAGCAAGCGCTGGATATTCCCGCCGGATCGCAGCCGCCGGATGATGCGCTCCACCAGAACCGTGGTTTTGCCGCTGCCCGCGCCCGCTGCCACCAGCAGATTTTCCTCCCGGGACTGGATGGCATCCAGCTGTGCCGGGGTAAATTGGGTCTCGCTCATGCTTCCTCCTTTTGCAGCGCTGCATGCCGCGCTGCCGCACAAATTTTTCTCACAGAACCGCTCCGAAAAGGGCGGCTCAGCCCTGCACTTCCTCCTGCGGGCTATCTTTTCGCAATAAATCCGCAAGGCTGCGCTTGCCGGAGAGCATGCGGCCAAAGCCGCAAACTGTCCGCTGCCCCCGGAGGGCGCAGGCTCTGCCCCGGCAAAATCCCCAAGGCGCAATTTCGGGAAGCCCCGATCAGGCTTCCTCCTTCTCTCCCTCCTGCGGGCTATCTTTTCGCAGCAAATCCGCAAGGCTGCGCTTGCCGGAGAGGCTACGATCAAAGCCACAGACCGTCCGCTGCCCCCGGAGGGCGCAGACTCTGCCCCGGCAAAATCCCCAAGGCGCAATTTCGGGAAGCCCCGATCAGGCTTC
>JAUMYD010000018.1:0-6325 GCA_030528765.1 Bacillota bacterium | reverse complement strand
CCTTCTCTCCCTCCTGCGGGCTATCTTTTCGCAGCAAATCCGCAAGGCTGCGCTTGCCGGAGAGCGTGCGGTCAAAGCCGCAGACTGTCCGCTGCCCGCAGAGGGCGCAGGCATCGTTCTTCCCGTCCAGCAGGGGCCAGGCCTGGATCTCCCCATCCAGCATGGCGCAGGCAGTCTCCTGCAGAGTGGCCGTGATCCCCTCCATCAGCTCCCGAAGCTGCTCCCGGCTGAGGCAGTGGGAGGAAGCCTTCACCTGCCCGGCTTTATCCAGGCTGACAGCGATCAGCTGGGATCTGCCGCTCTTTTCTTCGGCGGCCAGCTCTGCCAGCTGATGATCTGCCAGCTCCACCCCGATCTGATCCTGCAGGCTCAGGCCGGAAAGCTTCAGATCGGGCAGCTCTGCCGTCTCCTCTTCCCCTGCCCGCTCAGCGGCCTGCAGATCATCCCGCACATAGGCATAATAGGCGCCCGCCGGGGAAGCCTCTCCGCTGCCGCTGAGCAGCTCCGCATTGGCCATGACCACCTGCAGATAAAGCAGCAGCTGGACCTGCAGACCGGCCAGGCTCTGCTTCTGGCTGAAGCTGGGTTTGCCCGTCTTATAATCCACCACCCGCAGCCAGGCCTTTTCCCCATCACGGGCCAGGTCGATGCGGTCGATCTGCCCGCGCAGAGCCAGGCTGCGCCCGCCGGGCAGGGGAACGGTGAAGGCCGGCAGGGAATTTTCCTCCCGGCTGCCAAAGGGCAGCTCAAAGGCAATGGGCAGAAAGCCGCTGCGGCGCACATGCTCTGCCAGCAGCAGGCTGGCGTGGAGCAGCGTCCGGGAAAGGCGGCTTTGCAGATATTGATAACGGGGGGAGCTGTCCATGATGCCGGAGAGGAAGCCGGGCAGCAGCTCTGCCAGCACCTGCTCCACGATGGCGCGCAGCTCTTCCTCGCCCAGGCTGGCCCAATCCAGGCCATCCCGCTGAACCCGGCGGCCGATCTCTGCCAGCGCCTGATGATAAAGCGTCCCCCGATCCGGCGCGGAAAGCTGATACTCCCGCCGGGGCTGGGTTTTCAGGCCGTAGCTGGCAAAATAGGCGAAGGGGCAGCGGCGGTACTGCTCCAGACGGCTGACGCTGCCGGAAAGCCTGCCGCCGTACCAGCGCTGCAGAAGCGCCCGGCTCAGGGGCTTTTGCCCGGGGCGATAGCGCCAGCCCCGCTCCACCTGCTGCAGCAGAGAAGCCTGCGTACCACGCTCCCGGTAGCAGCGATAGACCGCCTGCCACAGGGGCTGCTCCCCATCCCGACTCAGCTCCGCAGAGCAAAGCGCCAGGTCAGCCGGGCCGCCCACCAGCAGGGAAGCATCCTGCACCGCGCAGCTTTCCGCTTCCAGCTCCGGGAAGATGCGTTTCAGATTGGCGATCACCGGGGAGGGGGAAAGGGATGATCCATCCTCCCCGTTCAGAAGATAGCTCAGATACAGCCGCTCCCCGCAGCGGCTCAGAGCCAGATAGACCAGATAATTTTCCCCGCACTGCCGCTCTGCGCTGTCCGGGGCCAGCTGGATGCGGGCTTTCCGCAGCAGGCGGCGCTCCCCATCGCCGAAGAGCCCGGCCTCTGTTACCCGCCGGGGCAGCACGCCCTCGTTCAGGGAAAGCACAAAGGCTGCCTTCAGCTCCGGGTTGCGGCTGCGTTCCAGAGAAGCCACCATCACCTGATCCACCCCCGGAGGGATGGTGGAAATGGTCAGGCCGGAGAAGGCCGCCTCGTAAAGGTCGCTCAGCTCCGCCGGGGAATGCTCAGCCTCTCCCAGCAGCTGCTCCGCTTCCTCCAGCAGAGCTTGGAGCAGGCTCCAGGCCTGCCGGTGCCACTCGCTCTGTTCCCCGTCCCCCCGTTCCAGGGCGGCCTGGGTCAGGGCTTCCAGCCTTTCCTCCACCCCCAGCTCCGCGAAAAGCTGATACAAGGCCGCATTGAGCTGCTTCGCAGTGCAGCGTTCTCCCAGCGCCCGGCAGAGGCGCAGCAGCGGCTCCACGCCCTGCTTCCGCAGGGCCTCCAGCTCCTCCGGGCTGATCCCCTCATCCGGCTCCGGGGCAGGCAGGGGTTTTTCCCCATTCTGCCAATGCCAGAAGCGCAGGCCATGGCGAAGGATATAGTTCTCCAGCCGATCCCCCACATCGCCGCAGAAGGGATGCAGGCAATTCTTCAAAACCCGCAGCAGGCGGCGGCGCTCCGCCCGGTAGCACCAGACTTCCAGCACAGCGCGAACCAGCTCCACCAGGGGGTGATAGAGCAGGGATTTCTTCGCATCGATAAAATAAGGAATGCCCATCTCATCAAAAACCGCAGGCAAAACATCCTGATAAGCATCCACGTCCCGGGCGAAGAGGCCGATCTCCCGAAAGCGCAGACCCTCCTCCCGGCAGAGCCGCAGAATTTCCCGGCCCAGCCGGCCCAGCTCCTCCCGGCGATCCCTTGCCGCCAGCAGGCGCAGACCACGGGGCTTGCCCGGGCAGGGGGGCAGATCCTCTCCCCGCAGCCAGGCGGTGGCGGCCGCCAGATCCGGCGAATGGGAAAAGCGGCCCTTTGCCCCATCCAGCAGCAGCGGCGGCTCCACAGGCACGCCCTCTTTCCTGGCCAGCTCCACCAGGGCGGCGTACTCGCTCCAGGCCGGGTAAAAGGGGGAATCCATGGAAAGCCGGGTCTCCGCAGCCCGCCCTTCCAGAGGCAGGGTGATAGAAACCTCCGGGCAGACCGCCAGCATGGCAGCCAGAACCTGCCGCTCACTGGGGGTGAACTGGCTGTAGCCGTCTATGTAGACCACCGTATCCGAAAGATATCCACCCCGGATCTGCTCTGCCAGGAAGGCCATATTCTCCCCATAGCTGCCGTAGCGGCCGTCATAATCCCGGCGATAAGCCCGGTAAAGCAGAGCGATCTCCCGCAGCTTGGCGGCAGAGGGGGAATCCGGCTCCGCTGTGAGAAGGGCTGCCACCGCCGATTCCAGCTGCTCCGGGCTGATGTTATAGGTGAAGAGCTCCTCCGCTGCGCCCATTACCTGCCCGGCAAAGCCCCGCTTCCCGGCAGCAGGCGCCAGAATCCGCAGCTCCTCCCGGCAGGAGGCGCTCACCGCCGCGCCCAGCATCAGCTTGCCGCCCTCGCTCAGAGGGGAGAGAGGCTTTTCCCCCGCCCGCTGATAGGCCCGGTAAACCAGGCGGCTGAAGCTGCTCACCTCTGCCCGGCAGAAGCCGCCGCCGGGGCAGGCTGCCGCCAGCTGCCGCTCGTGGATGAAGGTGGCCTGCTCCGGCAAAAGAAAGAGCAGCGGTGAAGCGAGCGGCTCCCGCTCGATCTCCGCTGCCAGACGGTGGATGCAAAAATGTGTTTTCCCCGCGCCCGCCGGGCCCAGGATGAAACGAAGGCTCATAGCTCCTCCTTGTTCTCATCGAAAATGTGCTGTGAAGTGAGGTAAAACCGTTCCTCTTTTTAAAAAAGAGGAACCGGGAAAACACTTATCTTTGGCTGCTGCCTATCATCAAAGACAGCAGCCCCAAAGCTTTGTCATTGCGAGGAAGCTTTTGCTGCGAAGATACGCAGTATCTTCCAGCAAAACAACGTGGCAATCTTAAGAGATTCCTGCTTCGCCGGGAAACCGGGACAGCAGCCAAAAGTTGAAGTTCTTTTGTTTCTTTTCTTTCAAGAAAAGAAAGGTTTTGCTGCTTAAAAAGCCTGTAAAACCCTTCCTCTTTTTAAAAAAGAGGAAGCGAGAAAACACTTATATCTGGCTGCTCCCCGGATCAAAGGCAGCAGCCCAAAATTTGAAGTTCTCTTGTTTCTTCTCTTTCAAGAGAAGAAAGGTTTTAACAAATCCAAGGCAGCGCTTACTGATTCAGCTCCACGATGGTCACGCCCAGGCCGCCCTCATGGAAGGTGCCGTCCCGATAGGTTTTCACCAGGCGATTCCCCTTCAGGCAGCTGTGAACGAAATTCCGCAGCGCGCCGGTACCCCGGCCGTGGTTGATCTCCACCTGCCGCAGGCCGGCCAAAAAGGCGTCATCGATATATTTTTCCAGGATGGGCTGGGCCTCCATGGTTTCCAGGCCATGCAGATCCAAATAGGGCTCCACGGTAGAGCTTTTCCGCATGGTGATAGCCCCGGCGCTGGTGCCGCCACCCCGGCGCACCTTGTTCTTTTTCTGGGGCTCCACATCGGAAAGACGCAGCTCCGAAACCTTTGCCCGCAGCTTCAGCACGCCCACCTGCAGATCCACCTCGCCGCCGCTGTCCGGCAGGGAAAGCACGGTGCCGGATTGATTCAGCTTGGGCAAAAAGACATAATCCCCCACGCTGAGCTTGCTGGGGGCCTGGCCTGCGTAAACGGGCTGGGGCGTTTCCTCCTCCAGCTGCTCCCGCCAGGATTTCAGCTTCTTTCGGGATTCCTGCCAGATGCGCTCCGCGGATTTCTGCTCCGCAATGGCCTTCTGCTGCTCATCATAGAGGGCACGGCTCTTGGCCATAGTCTCATCGATGATCTTCTGTGCTTCCTCGTGGGCCTTCCGCAGGATCTGCGCCTGCTCTGCCTGGAGCTTCTGCTCCCGCTGGGCCAGATGCTTCTCTCTGGCAGCGGCAGAGGCCCGCAGCACCTGGATCTTATCCTGCTCATCTGCCAGCTGCCGCCGAAGCTCCTCCAGATTGGAGAGCATGGCGCTGACCGCCACATCCTCGGTGGTCAGGCTCTCCGCAGCGTCGTCGATGATCTGCTGCGGCAGCCCCAGCCGGGAGCTGATCTCAAAGGCATTGCTCTTCCCCGGCAGCCCCATCATCAGGCGATAGGTGGGGGAGAGAGTCTGCACATCAAACTCCATGCAGGCATTGATGAAGCCCGGCGTATTATAGGCAAAGGCCTTCAATTCACTGTAATGGGTAGTGGCAACGGTCTTTGCGCCCTTGTCCTTCAGATGCTTCAGGATGGACATGGCCAGGGCCGCGCCCTCTGTGGGGTCGGTACCGGCGCCCAGCTCATCCAGAAGCACCAGGCAGCGCTCGTCCGCTGCCTCCAGAATGGAGACGATGTTCGACATATGGGCGGAAAAGGTGGAAAGGGATTGCTCGATGCTCTGCTCATCCCCGATATCCGCCCAGACTGCATCCACGCAGGCGATCTCCGAACCCAGATCCGCCGGGATATGCAGGCCGGAGAGAGCCATGGCCGTCAGCAGACCGATGGTTTTCAGCAGCACGGTCTTACCGCCGGTATTGGGGCCGGTGATGACCATGGCGGAAACATCCTTATCCAGGCGGGCATCCACCGGAACCACCTTTGCCGCGGGGATCAGGGGGTGCCGCGCCTTTTGCAGCTTCCACACGCCCTGCTCATTGATCCTGGGGGAGCAGCCATCCATTTCCCAGCTGAGCTGTGCCTTTGCCAGCAGCAGATCCAGTCGGGAAAGGATCATCAGGTCGGCATTGATCTCCTGGTGGAAGCTGCTCACCACCATGCTCAGGCCCCGCAGGATGGCGGCGATCTCCTCTTCCTCATCCCGCTTGATGGCTGCCAGCTCGTTGTTGAGCTCCATCACAGCCAGGGGCTCGATGAACACCGTTGCCCCGGAGCTGCTCATATCATGGGTGACGCCGGCCACCTGACCCCGGTATTCCTGCTTCACGGGGACAACAAAGCGCCCCTCGCGGATGGTCACGATGGGGTCCTGCAGGAATTTGGCGGTGCTGGGGTTCTTGATCAGGCTGTCCAGCCGATCCTTGATGCGCTCTGTCTTGTCCCGGTATTTGCGGCGCAGACCGGCCAGGCGCTCAGAGGCCTGGTCATTGATGCTCAGATCCGGGCCGATGGCCCGTTCCACGCCGCTTTCCACGGTCTTGATGATGACCAGCGAGCGGGCCAGGCCGGTCATCACCGGGAAATTGCCCTTCAGCTCGCTGAAAAAAGCCTTTGTGCTGCGGGCAGAGCGGCAAAGGCTGGCGATATTCACCAGCGCCTCCGGCTCCAGCACCCCGCCGATAGAGGCGTGATGCAGGGGGCCGCGCACATCCCAAAGCCCGCCCAGAGAAAAAGTAGGGTAAAGCCGCAGCAGCTCCCGGGCTTCATCCGTTTCCGTCAGCAGCTGGGCCGCATAGTGGCTGTTGTTCACCGGGCGCAGCGCCTCCGCCTCCTCCCGGGAGACCGGAAAGCTGCAGTGCGCTGCCAGCATCTCTATGATCTTATCGTATTCGATTTTTTTCAGGGATCGTTCGTCCATAAATTCCGCTTTCTGTGTTTCTGTGATAAAAACGGGTAAACCCTTCTTCTTTGAAAAGAAGAAGCAAGAAACTTTTAATTTTGGGCAGCTGC
>JAUMYD010000155.1:3681-4435 GCA_030528765.1 Bacillota bacterium | reverse complement strand
TGCTTTCCCTGCTCCACTCAGGCTGTTGAGGAGTGTTGTTTTCCCGCAGTTTGGATTGCCAAGAATGGCGATGTGCATGAAAGATCCCCCTGCTTTTTTGCATCCAATTATAAGCGCAGCCCGTGCTGATTACAAGCTGCAGGCGATATAAGTGGGGTTTCTTAATTATCTTCGCTGCTTCGAGCTGTTTTTTTCGGAAGCAATTTTGCCTTTTGAACAGCTGGAAGAAGAGCAGTATGTGCTTGATAAATCCTATTCAAAAAGGAAAATCTAACCTTGACTTTTTAAAAAAGATGAGCTATACTTTATTAGGTTAGTAGTTTGGGCGTATAGCTCAGCGGGAGAGCGCTTGACTCACATTCAAGAGGTCACTGGTTCGAAACCAGTTACGCCCACCAATAAAAAACAGCCTGCTAAACAGTTTGAAGCACTGGATAGCAGGCTGTTTTTTTGAGTTTTTCTTCTGCGCCAGCTACGAAAAATAGCTTCGTCAGTTTTTCTTTGCTTTTCTTCTTTTGACGGCAGGCGAATTTTACCATAGCAGAGAAATATATAATATGAAAACAGAATAATTTCAGAAGGAGCACTGTATGATTAAACTCGATGCCCGGCTGCAGGCAGCAGCTGATTTAGTGCTTCCGGGCCTGCCGATGGCTGATATTGGGACGGATCATGCCTATCTGCCGATCTACCTACTTAAAAAGGGGATTTGTCCACGGGTAATTGCAGCGGATAAGGCTGCAGCTCCGATTCG
>JAUMYD010000155.1:1244-3671 GCA_030528765.1 Bacillota bacterium | reverse complement strand
ATTGCGGAGGTGCATCACTGCGGAAAAAAAATCTCCCTGCGCTGTGGAGATGGTCTTTCTGTTCTTTCACCCGGGGAAGTGGATACGATTGCTATTTGTGGAATGGGCGGACAGTTGATGATCGAAATCCTTCAGGCTGGGGACGATGTGTTACGGAAAACAAAGCGGCTGATTCTCCAGCCACAGAAGCATATCCATCTGCTGCGCCTATGGCTGGAAGAGAACCACTGGCGGATCGTAGCAGAATCCCTGGTGGAAAGCAAGGGTTTTTTTTATGCTGTTCTCGCAGCGGAGCCGGGAGAAATGCGGCTGCGGCCTTTGGAGGCGGAGTTCGGCCCTTTGCTTATACGCCAGCGCAGTGCAGCCTTTTTGGCTTGGCTAGAGCGGGAGCGGATAGAAAGGGAGGAGCTTTGCCTAAGCTTGCAAAAGCAGGAGACTGCTGCCGCTGTCGCCCGTTGCAGGGAATTGCAGGAAGAGCTTTGCAGACTTAGAAGTTTGATCAATGGGGAGGAATTCTATGAACCTGAAAGTCTTATATGATTTGCAGGAAGTGGAAGCTGCGCAAAAGGATCTGCAGCTGAAAAGGCAGAATTCCTTTGCCGTTTTGGAGCTTAAAAGGATTAAGCGGGAGTTCGAGGAGAAAAAAGCTGGTTTTCAGAATTTAGAAAAATCCGCTGCCTTGCTGCGGATGGATTTGGAAGCCTTCCCGGAGCGGATTCTGCAGACGGAGGAAAGGTTGAAGGATGAGGAAAAGGCTGTTTACAGCAGGGAGATTACCAGTGCCCGTCTACTGGCCGCGCAGGAAGCACAGGTTTCTGCCTGTCAGCAGAAGCTGGCAGAATTGAAGGCTCTGCAGCTGGCCTATCAAGGGGAGCTCCGTCAGCAGGAGGATCAGCTGGCTACGTTAAAGGCTGAGCTGGAGCAGCTCTACCGGACATTCCGCAAAAAGAAGGCGCTTGCGCTGAAACAGGAAGAGGAGTATCAATCTCAGATCGGAATTTTATCCCGGCAGCAGAAAGAACTGCAGGAGCAACTGGCAGCAGATGAACTTTCCTGGTTCCGGAAAGAGCAGGGTCGCAGAGAGGGGCGGCCTATTGCCCGGATGGGCCCTGATTTGGTTTGCGGATACTGTCATCGAATGGCTACCCAGGCCCTTTTCAAGCGGGCAAAGGGGAAGGATTTTTGTGCCTGCGAGCAGTGTGGGAGAATTTTATTTATTGACGAGTAGCCTTTAATATATTATGATGTTTTTGTTGGGAGCCTGTTATGCTGAGTAAGCCAGACGAACGCAGATAGATGGCGAAAGCCCCTGTTTGAGGAAAGTCCGGGCTCCAAAGGGCAGGATGCCGGCTAACGGCCGGTGAGGGTGACCTCAAGGATAGTGCCACAGAAAGAAACCGCCGATTCCATCGGTAAGGGTGCAACGGTGCGGTAAGAGCGCACCGGCAGGCAGGAGACTGCCTGGCCAGGTAAACCCCATCCGGAGCAAGACCGTAGGCTGTTTTAGCCACAGAAAAACGAAAGGGGCGGCCCGTCCCGTTTTTCGCTTAGGTTGCTAGAGCCCATTGGCAACAATGGGAATAGACAGATGTTCGTCAAATACAGAACCCGGCTTACAGACTTGCTCAGCATCCCAACTGCTATAATACTGTTCTATAAAGCTTAGTGCCATAATGAAAGGGTTTGGAGGTAAACATGGAAGATTTAACTACTATGGATGCGCTCTATAATAAAATGGGCGAATACACCAAAATGGAGGAAGAACTGCCTTTTCCTGAATTTCAGCATTTCTATCAGAGCCTGATGGATTACCTGATGAAAAATTATCAGGATATGAACCAGGAGGATCTACTGAAAGCCAAGGGTATGTCCATGATCGTGGCTGCCAATGCACATCTGCGCGCTTCTTATAAAGATGAGAACCGCAAAAAATTCAGCAAAATGGCAGAAAAGGGGAAATTCTGGGAGGATGCCATTGTACTGAATCTTACGAAATCCGGCATGAGCAAAGATGAGATCGATGAAAAAATCGGCGAAATGTGGGAGTAGGCATGCGGCTGCGTAATATACCCGGAGCAAAAGAAGCAGTAAGTGCCAGCCCCTTGGTCTGGCAGGAAGCAGCTGCATTGGAGCAGCGTGGTCACTGGCAGGAGATTTTCACAGAGGAGAAGCCCCTGCATCTTGAAATCGGCATGGGGCGCGGTTTGTTTATCACCACCTTATACAAACAAATGCCGGAATTCAATTTTTTGGGCCTGGAGATCCGTGAAGAAATGGTTTTGCAGACGCTGGATCGACTGAAGGATTCTCCGGCTCCGGATAATTTGCGTTTTCTCTGGCTCAATGCGGCACGGCTGGATGAGCTGTTTGCCCCCAATGAGGTGGAGCGTATCTATATCAATTTTCCTGACCCCTGGCCCAAGAGCC
>JAUMYD010000155.1:0-1234 GCA_030528765.1 Bacillota bacterium | reverse complement strand
ACTGCACTGCCTATGCTGGATATTTATGAAAAAATTCTAGTCCCCGGCGGGCAGCTCCGTTTTAAGACGGATAATCAGGCTCTGTTCGATTGGTCCGTGGAGAATTTTGTATCCGCCGGTTGGCATTTGGAAAATGTTACCCACGATCTTCCTTTGGAGCAGACCGTAGCGCTTACGGAATATGAAAAGCGTTATCGTGGTCATGGATTACCGATTTGCGGGCTGCTGGCCTGGAAGAAATAAAGGGAAATAAAATTTCAAATTAAGCATAAAAAAACAAGGTTCTTTTGCAAAAAGCAGGAGTGACCTTGTTTTTTCTTTCAAAAATCCCCAATCCTATTTCTGTAAAATCTCCAGAACCGTATCACTGGCGAAATAAACCCCGGAATACGGAATTTCAACATAAACCTGATCAAGATGCTGATAAACAAAATAGCGATATTCGATCCCAGCACTTTTCAGGCTAATCCTATAGTACGGCCGCGCAGAGGGGGTATCATCCAGACTCTGCTTCCGCGTTGCTTTTGCTTTGCTGATTTCAAGAAGCAAAAGCTCTGTTTCACCACTGTCTAATGCAATCGACGTTTCCTCGTCCGTCAGAATCGAAACAGAATCTATTTCGCTTTCCGGTGGGCAAAAGATGGGGGGAGCCAAAGGGAAAATATCAGTATACAGGTAATAGAGACCGGCAATGACAGCCAGGCAGAGCAGAAGAGCTATGGAAAGGAGAAAGGCATTCTTCTTTTTCATAAAAATTCCTCCCGATTTTGCAAAATCCCACTGAAATAAAATTCGCTGTTTCAGTGCTCGTTCCTTTTTTGTCTACAGGCTCAGGCAGAGTTTTCGCTCCCGCTGATTCCGATCCCGTACACTGAGCACTTCCATGGGTATCCCATAAACCTCCTCAAGGCTGTGGTCGTTCAAAATTTCTTCCGGCGGCCCAAAGCCCAATGAAGAGCCTTGCCGCATCAAAAGCACATGGCTGCCAATGGCAAAGGGCTGGGCTGGGCTATGGGTGGAAACGATGACGATCTTGCCTTCTTTTGAAAGAATACGGATCGCATCATTGATCAGCTGCTGATTCGCAAAATCCAGACTGGCCGTGGGCTCATCCATCACCAAAATGCAGGTATTCTGGCAAAGTGCGCGGGCGATCAGCACCAGCTGTCTCTGGCCACCGGACATTTTGTTATAAGGAAAGTCTGCCAGGTGGGAGATGTGCAGTTTTTCCAAA
>JAUMYD010000154.1 GCA_030528765.1 Bacillota bacterium | reverse complement strand
TGCCTGCCTCGCAATGACAGAAACCAGAAGCCGCAGCCCAAATATTAAAGTTTTTGCTGCCGCTTTTTTCAAAAAGCGGCGGTTTTAGAAAAATAATAAAACCCTTCTTCTTTGAAAAGAAGAAGCAAGAAACTTTTAATGGGCTTCGCCGGCTTCGATCCCCGCCGCAGCCCAAATACCAAAGTTCTTTGGGCCCCTTTCTTTCAGGAAGGGGGCGGTCTTAAAAGAGATGAAGTTTTTTTCAGGGAGGGGGGAGCTGGGGCATAGAGGGAGCGGGAGAGAAAAAGGATTCACAAATAAATAGGAAGAAAAGGGAGAGAAAAAAATACCCTGCTTTCTGGGTGGAAGGAAAGAGGGTATTTTTTTGAAAAAATTTTCATTCAATATCTTGGGTACAGCATTTGGAATGATAGCATTATACCACAGTTTTTTGTAAAAAAAGTGCCACTTTGAAAAAAAACTGTGGATAAGATGGGGAATTTATCCACAGAGCAGGTTTGACAATCGAAGAGAGATACTATATAATTCATCTGTTAGTTTAGAGTCGGGGGGCCAGCAGGCTTTGGCCAGCCCAAGGATTTTGTGTCCCTTGCACCCCTCGCCATAGTACAAAGGAGGAGAGAACAATGGTAAAACGTACCTATCAGCCGAAGAACAGAGTGCATAAGCGTGTTCACGGCTTCCTGGCCCGTATGCGTACCAAGGGCGGCCGTAAGGTTTTGGCCCGTCGTCGTGCCCATGGCCGTAAATCCCTGACTGTCTAAATGCTGCCTGCCAGTTATCGCCTGTGCCGCCGTAATGATTTCGATCGGGTGTATCGCCGGGGCATTTCCAAGAGCTGCCCTGCTTTTGTCCTATACTGTAAGCGTAACGGCGGCCAGGCTACTCGTATCGGTTTTTCCGTCAGTAAGAAATATGGAAAGGCCGTGCAGCGGAATCGGATCAAGCGCCGGCTTCGGGCTGCTGCCGCAGAGCAGATGTCTCAGTTTCGCCGGGGCTGTGATTATATTCTGGTGGTGCGGCGCGCTGCTGCGGAATGCAGCTATTCCCAGCTTTGTGCCTTCATTTCCCAGCTGGTGGGGAGCCTGGAACCCCCCGCTGCAGGCAGAAAAAAAGCACAGGCCTGAGGGCTGTTTTTGGCTTCCGTCATTTCTGGGCGGAGCCTTGCTTTGCATTACCCACCTTCATTTTATGCAGCAGGCTGTGCCCAGGGGATCTTGTCCGAACTTATGAAAAAAATACTGATCGCTCTGATTCGTTTTTATCAGAAATTCATATCCCCACTGAGCCCGCCCCGCTGCATCTACCTGCCCAGCTGTTCCCAGTATATGCTGGAAGCGATCAGCAAATACGGTGTTCTGAAAGGCGGCTGGCTGGGGATCAAACGCATTTGCCGCTGCCACCCATTCCATGAGGGGGGCTATGATCCTGTGCCCTGATGCGCAGGCAGGCCGGCAGCTCGGGCCCGCACACTCCCTTTTCCCTGCTTCGCGGGCTTTTGAATATGGGCTTTGTCCCGCTATTTTACGGAGGTAATTATTGTGGATCTTCTTTTTGCCAGCATGGCGGCTTTTAAACCCTGGCAGGCTTTGATCGATGGGATCGTTTCTCTGCTGGAGTGGATCTTCATGCTTACCATGGATCTGGGAGTCCCCAGCTATGTGCTGGCCATCCTGATCATGACCATCATCATCAAGCTGCTGACCCAGCCTCTGACGAATAAGCAGATGCGCTCTACCCGGAAGATCCAGCTCCTGGCTCCGCAGGTGCAGGAGATCCAGAAGCGCTATGCCACAAACCCCCAGAAAATGAACCAGCTCACCATGCAGCTGTATAAAGAAAACAATGCTTCCCCCACCGCAGGCTGCCTGCCCATGCTCATCCAGATGCCCATTATTATCGCCTTCTACCAGTCGATCCGCCGGGTGATGGAGCTTGGGCCCGCTTATCCGGAGTATTTCAGCATCAACTGGATCGGCGGCGAGCTCTCCCTGGGGGCAACGGATCCCACCATCGTTCTTCCCCTGCTGGCGGCACTTTCCACCCTGCTGCAGCAGGTGATCACCATGGGTAAGCTGAATGATCCGCAGCAGAAGATCATGATGTGGATCATGCCTGTGATCTTCTTTTTCATGGTTCGCAGCTTCCCCGTGTTGCTGGGCTTATACTGGATCTTCTATTCCATCATCGGCGCAGTGATCATGCTGCCCCTGAAGCGCAAATGGGCGAAGGAGGATAAGATCCAGGCAGAAGAGCTGCGCCTGGCCCGGGAGGCCGAGGAACAGCAGAAGGCCGCCAAGAAGGCTGCTGCCCGGGAGGCTGCCCGTAAACGGGCAGAGGAGCGGCGCCAGGCACAGGAAAAGGCCGCTGCAAAGGGCGGTAAGCCCATCCCCACCCGGGAACCCAGCTATTTTGATATGATCGATGACCCGGATTATTTTAATGAAAATATCGAGGAAGATGTTCTGGAAGAAGAGCAGGCCTTCCGCCGCTGGCTGCGTGAGCAGGGCGTGGAGCGTGTTCACGATAAGAAATTCAAAGAACATCCCTGGTCCTCTGAAGATGAAGTGGTGAAGATGTGCTACTTCGTCAATGGCAGTGAAGCCAGTGTACGGGAAATGCGCGCTAAATATCAGAAATTCATGCAGCAGCAGGCTGCAGAGCTTGCCGCCGCTTCCTTCTTTGGCGGCAGAAAAAAGAAAAGCGCGAAAAAAGAGAAAGAAAATATGAATGAAAATGTGAATGAAGAGAATGGGAAGGAAGGCCGTTAGTTTTTCGGCGCCCTTTTCCGGCTGCACCCGGGCTTTCCCCGGAAACAGCCTGCGGCTTTCGGCCGCTCCCATTTGCTAGGAGGAGGACCCTCATGCTGAAAGAATACGAGGCCAGCGGGAAAACATTGGATGAAGCCATTGATATGGTCTGCCTGCGTGCCGGCCGCACCATCGATGAGCTGAATATCGAAGTTCTGGAAATGCCCGCAAAGGGCTTCCTGGGGATCGGGCACAGGGATGCCCGGGTCCGCGCCAGCTATGAAGTGCCGGATGAAGCCCCCGCGGCAGCCCCCGCCAAGCCCAGCACCTTTGGGCAGAAACGCAGTAAACAGGAACGTATTGAAAAGAAAAAAGCCCGGACCCAGGAAGAGCTGGAGATCAAGCCCATTGTCTCCATTGATCCCGCTGCTGTTACGGAAGAGCTGCGGCAGCAGGTCCGCAGCAGCAATCCCCCCAAAGCCCGCCCCGAACGCCGGCCCCGCTGGGAAGATGCCCCGGGCGCAGAAGGCTCCGAGCGTCCCGAGCGTGCAGAACGTGCAGAACGTCCCCAGCAGAATAAACAGGCTCGCCCCACTGCTGAGCGGAAGAATAAACAGAATCAGCAGAATCGTCCTGCGCAGAGCAGAGAGCTGCCTGCAGGCGAGAAGCTCAGCCTTGAGCAGGAGGCGGAAGCACGCCGCCGCGCTGCTGCCCGCCGCGAAAGCCGCGCCACCGCCATCACCGAAGGCGAAATGGCGGATTCCATCACTGCACTCTGCGTCAGTTTCCTGAACCCCATCTTCGCCAAGCTGCAGATCTCCCCCAATATGGAAACAGAGATCCGCGAGGGTGCCCTTTGGATCTGCTTCTCCGGAGAAAGCCTGGGCCTGCTCATCGGCCGCCGCGGCGAGACCCTGAACGCCTTGCAGTATCTCTGCAATCTGGTTGTGAATAAGGGCCGCAATGACCATATCCGCGTGGTGCTGGATGTGGAAGGCTACCGGGAAGGCCGGGAAGAGACTCTGGCTGCTCTGGCCCATAAGATGGCTGAAAAAGCCGTCCGCACCGGCCGCCGCATCGAGCTGGAGCCTATGAATCCCCATGAACGCCGGGTGGTGCATCTGGCTCTGCAGAATGATAAGCGCGTTGATACCGTCAGCCACGGCGAGGAACCCTATCGCCGCGTTGTCATCAGTAAGAAAGGCGGCTCCCGCCGCCGCCGTGGGAAGGGCGGCAATCGCCCCCAGAACCAGAATCGGAATCAGCAGGCACCTGCAGAACAGCCGCAGACACAGCCTGCCCTCTCTGATGAACAGGCTTGATTTTGTTTCCCCTGAGCTAAAAATAAAACCGCTTTATGCGGTTTTATTTTTTTGCCCGCCTGCCAAATGATAAAAGTTTCTTGCTTCTTCTTTTCAAAGAAGAAGGGTTTTCTCTCTTACAACCGCCCCTTTCCTGAAAGAAAGGGGCCCAAAGAACTTTGGTATTTGGGCGGCGGCGGGGAGCAGAGCTGCCGACCAAATGCTGAAAGTTTCTTGCTTCTTCTTTTCAAAGAAGAAGGGTTTTGTCTCTTACAACCGCCCCTTTCTTGAAAGAAAGTGGCCCAAAGAACTTTGGTATTTGGGTGGCGGCACAGATCAGAGCTGCCGACCAAATGATAAAAGTTTCTTGCTTCTTCTTTTCAAAGAAGAAGGGTTTTGTCTCT
>JAUMYD010000153.1 GCA_030528765.1 Bacillota bacterium | reverse complement strand
CAGGAGGCAGCAGGGCAGAAGAAAGAGGATCATGCTTTTTCTTTTCATGGGCAGGCTCCTTTCAGAAAAAGTTTATACTAGTCATCCAAGCGATAATAACCAATTCCATCTTCGACCTCATAAGGGCAAATTGCTGAATCATGCTCGTAAATACCCCCAAACCCCCATTTGGATCTCACATAAACCCTTCCGTTCTGCACACGCCGAACAATACCAGAATGATCTACCCCATACCATGCTTTATCACCGGCTTCCGCGCCATCCGTTACTAAATTATAGCTACCATCAGTAATATAGATTTCGGCTTCATCTCCATCCAGCCATAAATTATTGGAAGTGCTGGCTAAATAAAAGGTATAAGAATGACAGTTATAAGAAGGATCCACCCCTCCAGATACAACAATTGCCCCTCTATCTACGTATGGATCATGGAGCATTTCACATTGCTCTTCAGCCTCCTCCTCCGTTAGGCCATGGTCTTGCCAAGTCATATTACCATAAAATATAACCCAACTGCCCCTGGGTGTATTTCGATCTACAAGGGTATAATTTAGAAACATTGGGCTAGCTGCAATCGACCCTTGTAAATTATCTAATAAAACTGTAACAAGTGTTCGCTGAGCAATATTATAATCTTCTTCAAAAGAATCTGTGGAAAGTAAATTTTCAAGAATTTGAACTAAATCTGTTCTAAACCATAATTCTTGCAGTCCGTTACAATAGCATCGGACTTTCTCAAAGCCTTTTTGTGCACTATCATAAGCAAAGATATTACCAAGCAATGGGTAATTAAAAACTGTTTCAAGCGAGGCTTCGGTGGTCATATTATCCAGCGCCATCTGCGGCACATGACATGCATCAATCATTTCAGATAAACTATCCAGCTCTGCCCACTCATCTGTGCCAGGAACAATCGGGTATTCATAGGGTTCCGTAAAAGGATATTCGATGGTCTCTTCTTCGATCATGCCAATGGGCTCGCTGGCGAAAGCGCTGGCGCTAAAAGCCAAAAGCAGCAGCATAGCAAGGATAAATGCTAAATATTTCTTCATAATTATTTACCTGCCTTTCTTTTTATATATTATATTTGCGGGTCATATAAAACTGCCTGGCCCACTGGAACCACCTCCTCTTTCCGAATAAATTCCATAAAAGGCAAGTCTTGTTACTTAGATAATAACATAGAAACATATGAATTGCAATACTTTTGCTTATATACATCCAGAAAGATAAGAAAAAGATAAAATTTTTCCCGAACATGTTTTAGTTTCAAATAAAATAGCATGATTTTATAGATAGGCAGCAAATCTTTTCGTGAACGCAGGAGAGAGACCTTCTTTTTCTACAGATTCATCCAAAAAGCAAAATCTCCCTTCTTCATGGAGTGGGGGGTTTCCTGAGAGAAAAGCCCTTCTGACGGATCTCTCCTTAAAAAGAAGAAGCAGGAAAGCCTTCCTGTTTGGATCGATCCCCGGGATTTGGTAGCAGTGAGCAAAAATTTGCAGTGCTTTCGCTTCCCTTCTTTCCGGGAGAGGGAGGCTCTGCGCGCCTCCCTGCCGCAGGTTTCCCGGGGCTTCCCCGGCTTTCCCCACATCCTCCCCCATTGCCCGCAGAATTTCATTTGCACTTTGTCTCCGGATATATTATACTGATACTATCTATAAGTATAAGCAAGCTCCTTCCGGGGAAAAGCGCTTTCCCGGCGGATTCTGGAAGAAAGGAACAGCAAACATGGGTTTTTTCGCAAATCTTTTTGATGACAATGCCAAAGACATAAAAAAATATCGTAAACGTCTGGAGGGCATCAATGCTCTGGAGGCGGAGATGCAGAAGCGCAGCGATGCAGAGCTGGCCGCCCTCACCGGGGACTTCCGCCGCCGCATGGATCAGGGCGCCACTTCCGCGGATCTCCAGGCAGAGGCCTTTGCCGCTGTGCGTGAGGCTGCCCGCCGGGTGCTGGGTATGCGCCACTTCGATGTGCAGATGATCGGCGGCATGGTGCTTTCCGATGGCCGCATTGCTGAGATGCGCACCGGTGAAGGTAAGACCCTGGTGGCCACGGCCCCGGCTTATCTCCATGCCCTTTCCGGGAAAGGCGTGCATGTTATCACCGTCAATGATTACCTGGCCAGCCGCGACAGCGAATGGATGGGCCGGGTCTATAAATTCATGGGCCTGGATGTGGGTCTGGTCATCCACGATAAGACCCCCCAGGAAAAGCAGGCCGCTTATGCAGCGGATATCACCTACGGCACCAATAACGAGTTCGGCTTTGACTATCTGCGGGACAATATGTGCTTCCGCCGGGAAAATATGGTGCAGCGCCCCCTGCATTACTGCATCGTGGACGAGGTGGACAGCATCCTTATCGATGAAGCCCGCACCCCGCTGATCATTTCCGGCCCCTCCGCCAAGCCCACCGATCTCTATTACGCCGCTGCCCACTTCATCCCCCGCCTGCGGGAGGAAGAGGATTTCACCATCGATATCAAGACCCGCCAGGTGGCCCTCACCGAGGCCGGTGTGGCCAAGGCTGAGCAGGGTCTGGGCGTGGAAAATCTCTATGACCCGAAGAATGCCCAGCTGCTGCACCATGTGAACCAGGCATTGAAAGCCCAGTTCATCTTCAAGCGGGATCGGGATTATGTGGTGAAGGATGGGCAGGTCATCATCGTGGATGAATTCACCGGCCGCCTGATGTTCGGCCGCCGCTACAGCGAGGGCCTGCACCAGGCCATTGAAGCCAAGGAAAATGTGAAGATCGAGCGGGAAAGCCAGACCCTGGCCACCATCACCTTCCAGAATTACTTCCGTATGTATGAGCGCCTCTCCGGTATGACGGGTACTGCCCGCACCGAGGAGGAGGAATTCCGTAAGATCTACCACTTCGATGTGGTGGAGGTGCCCACCAATAAGCCCACCATCCGCCTGGATCATCCGGATTCGATCTACCGCAGCCAGCCCGGGAAATTCCAGGCTGTGGTGGATGAGATCGTGGAGGAGCATGAAAAGGGCCGCCCTGTTCTGGTGGGTACGATCTCCATCGAAAAATCCGAGCTGGTGAGCCGCATGCTCTCCCAGCGCGGTGTTTCGCATCAGGTCTTGAATGCCAAATTCCATGAGCAGGAAGCAAACATCGTGGCCCAGGCCGGGCGTAAGGGCGCTGTTACCATCGCCACCAATATGGCAGGCCGCGGTACAGACATCGTGCTGGGCGGCAACCCGGAAGCTTTGGCCGCCGCCGAGATGGCCAAGGCCCAGCTGGCCGACCCGGAACGGGAATTCTCCGATATGGAGCGGGCCGCACTGGTGGAGAAATATCGGGCCCAGACCTCCGCAGAGCATGAGGAGGTGGTGGCCCTGGGCGGCCTGCACATCATCGGCACCGAGCGGCATGAGAGCCGCCGCATCGATAACCAGCTCCGCGGCCGCGCCGGCCGACAGGGCGACCCGGGCAGCACCCGCTTCTTCCTCTCCATGGAGGATGATCTGATGCGCCGTTTCGGCGGGGAAAACATGGGCGCGCTCATGGATAAGGTGGGTATGGATGACAGTACGCCCATCGATTCGCCGCTGATCTCCCGCACAGTGGAAAATGCCCAGAAACGGGTGGAGGAGCGGCATTTTGAAGCCCGTAAGAGCGTGCTGGAATACGATGATGTGATGAACCAGCAGCGCGAGCTGATCTATAAGGAACGCCGTAAGGCCCTCTTTGAGGCGGATGTGCATGATAGCGTGGTCTCCATGATCGAAGCCACGGTGGAACGCATTCTGGGCGAATACAGCAGAGAAAGCCAGTTCCCCGAGGAATGGGATCTGCCGGCTCTGCGGCTGGAGATGGCTTCCCTGCTGCCGGTGAATATGCCCGGTGAGGAGGAGCTGAAAAACTGCTCCAAGGACGAGGTGCAGCAGCTCTTCCATGATCGCGTGCTGGAGTATTACGAGCAGCGCAAAGAGACCCTGGGCGAAGACAAGCTGAATATGCTGGAGCACGCCGTGATCCTGCAGGTGGTGGATCAGAAATGGATGGGCCACCTGGATGCCATGGATGAGCTGCGGCAGGGCATTGGCCTGCGCAGCCTGGGTCAGCTGAACCCCCTGATCGAATATAAGAAAGAAAGCTTTGATATGTTCCAGGCCATGGTGGAGGAGATCCGCACCGATGTGAGCCGCCTCTGCCTGCTGGCAGAGATCATGGAACGCCCCCAGGAGCGGAAAGATCTGCGTTCCAGCCACGATGGCTCTGCCCCGGCCAAGAAAAAGCCTATCCGCAAGGCCCCCGCAGAAAAGATCGGCCGGAACGAGCCCTGCCCCTGCGGCAGCGGCAAGAAGTATAAGAATTGCTGCGGCGCGGATAAGTAGAAATTTTAGGAGATCCCCACTTTTTTGAAAGAAAGGGGCAGCAAAAACTTTAATCTTTGGATGCTGCTTCTGGCTTCTGTCATTGCGAGGCAGGCAAGCT
>JAUMYD010000152.1:3588-4490 GCA_030528765.1 Bacillota bacterium | reverse complement strand
ACACCCCGGGAAAGGGAGTAGAAGCGCAGAAAATCCTTTAAGATCAGCATGTCATTTTTTTCGAGCAGCTCCATCAGTTCCTTTCTGCCGCCCCCCTTTGATTTCAGATACTGGGGCATTTGTGCTTTCATGATCAGGATGTCTTCTTTGTAACTTGCAGGCTTATTAAAATTTACCGTCTGCTGTTTGCTGGTGTTGTATTCATCCTGAGCAGTGAGGTAAAACAGCAGCTGGGCAAACTTACCGCAAAGGACCTTATCCTCGGATAAGGGGCCCGGATTTTCCTGCAGATGGGATTTCAGTGCTTTTTTCTTGTCCGTGATCAGCAGCTTCAGCCTTTGCTTATATTGCTTCTCCTTTTCCTGCTCCCGTTTTTCTATCCGGCCGGAAAGGGAGGATTCCAGCTCCTGCGTGGTATCCAGCAGGCGCCGGGCCAGATCAAGGCGGATCTTCCCGTTCTGGGTGATGGGGCTGACACTTTTTTCCCTGATGTATTCCTGTGTTGCCTGCATCAGCTCCCTGGCATCAAGAAGGAAATTCTGGACATAGAAATTCTCGTCCTTTTTCGGAGAAAGATTCCGCAGGGCAGTCAGCATTTTTTTGTATTCCCGGCTGTTCCAAAGCACGGTGGCGGCGGAGCTTTCCATCTCCTGAAGCAGAGAGCCGAATTTGTTGGTGAAGAACAGCTGTGCATCCGCATTCAGCAGCTTTGCCTCTTCCTCCCCCTTTTTTGCTCTGGCCTGAACAGACAGCTCCCGCAGATTCAGGCTTTCCCCGTAGAGCTCTTCCTGCTGCTGCAGCTGCTGCATCCGTTCCAGCTGCTCTCCCTGCTTTTTCAGTGCCCGGTGCAGGACCTGCACGATCGGCAGGCGGGTGGATTCCTCTTTCTGTTCCCGGGCCTG
>JAUMYD010000152.1:0-3578 GCA_030528765.1 Bacillota bacterium | reverse complement strand
CCATATAGTTATCCAGAGACTGCATGGCAGAATCATGCAGGTCTTGAAGCTCCAGAAAGCCCTCCTCTGTGAGCGCTGTCTCCAGGCCGGAGAAATACTTCCATCTCTGGTAGAAGCTCTGCATAAACTGCATGCCTTCCAGAAGGTTTTCCTCCCGGGAGCGCGGCTTCTCCAGCAGCTCATAGTTGCTTGCATTCAGATAATCCGCAAAGAGGGCTTCGATACTATCCTTCGATCGCTCTTCCACCGGATCCTGCTTTTCCTCCAATCCCCGCTCGTATTGGGGAAAGTAATTTTTCAGGATCTTAAAATAGCTTTCAAATCTATTTTCGAAAAAAGTCATTTTGTCCTCCTGCTTTTAAAGAAGATATCTTCATTCTGCCTGCCTTTCCCCGGCTGCATGCTGCTGCCGGGGAAAGGGGGCGTGGCGTTCTTCTTTCGAAAAGCGTACCTGCAGGAAAGGCTTTCCGTCCTTCTTTTTCCTGTTTGCTGCTACAGCAAGACCCCGGCTGCGTTCTGCTGCCGGGGCTGCTTTCTGCGGGAAGGAGCAGCGTCCCTCACGTAATAGCGTTTTCGGGAAAATCAACCCAGGCTCTTCGTGCGATTCGTCTGGTTCGTTCTTACGAGCACACGGTGCTGCTCCTCCTGGAGCTGCTGCTTATCCTTCGGCCGTGCGCTCTGGGCCAGTGCCGGTTTGAGGGAATCGATCTGCTGTTCCAGATTGACACTGTTTCCCTTCAGGTGATCGCTGACCTTTTCCTTCAGCGCATTCACGCCGGCTTCAATACCTTCCTTGCTGAAAGCAAGATCAAATGTATTCCGGGGGAGATGCCCTTTCTCATAGGGCGGGGTAAGGAGCCCGGCTTTGATGGTTTTCAGGTGTTCCAGCTTTGCAAAGCTCTGGCAGAAATCATCATCCTGACTGAGCTCGCCCAGCTTGCTTTCCATCTTCTCATGGAGCAGCTGCTTCTGCTCGTTGATGGCTTCATCCAGGTTTTTCAGCCTCTCTTCTTGTTTTTTGCTGCTTCCCATATGTATTATGCCATCGATCGCGAGACCACCAGCAGCGGCAACATTCAGCATAAGATCCTGTGCAGCGTGGAGGATACTGTGAGCCAGAGAAAGGGGGCCATGGATCCTTTCTGTGGCGGATCCCAGACTCTTTTTATCCAGATAGCTGCTGATCGCTTCGGTGAGCTTCTGCAGGTTTTCCACCTGGGCCTCTGTATTTTCGGCACCAGCCTGCTCCGGGCGGACGTTTTTCATGGCTTTCCGGATTTTTGTGAAGTCACCACTGTTCCAGAAGGCAGCGTTGCTGCTTTCCTCCAGCTTGCTATCCAGCTCCTGCATTGCTTCGATGTAGAGCGAATGGTAATCACTGCCAAGCGCGTTTTCCCTGCGGGTCTGCTGCTCCAGTGTGGAGAAAACAGAGTAGTTCTCTTTGTTCAGAGCATATTCTGCGCGCATGCTGGAAAGAGTGGATCTATCCATGTGCAGGCTTTGCTGTAAGGCTGTGATGAGAGGTTTGCATTTGGCATCCAGCGGATAAGTCTGCTCTCTTTCCAGATAGTTTTTGATCTGATTTTCCAGGAGCAGATGGCGCTCTTCCATTTCTTCCATAAGCGAATCGAGCTCACGGGAATCCGCTCCTGCATAGAGATCAGCCATTCCCTTCATGCCGGAAAGAAGATCCTGCAGCCCTCCGGGGCCGACTTCTTCCCTGCTGTTTTCCGCCAAAGAATTGAGGATCGGATAATATCTTTCGAAATTTTCATTGAACAACATGATGATCTACCTCTCTGCCTATAAAAAAAAATAAAGAAAGTTTCTTTTGTTTATAATAGGGCAGTTTTGGGGAAAAGGTTTCAAAACAATTTAAAATAAATTAAAAGCAGCTCAAAACAGCTCAAAGCAGCAGGAGCAGTTCTTCTTTTTGCAAAAAAGAAGGGCCGGGATGCTCCCTGCCCTTCTTTGTGCTGCTGTTCCACAGCTGTTATCCCAAGGATTTGACTTGCTGAGCCTTTTGCGGATCTGAAAGCTTTTTCTGCTGCTGCTGCTGAGGCTGCTGCTGCTTTTTCTCTGCTGCCGAGAGCAGGATGGAGCGCCTATCGCTGCCATAAATGATGCGCTCAAGATCACTCACTTTTTCCACACTCATCAGGTGGTTTTTGATCTGGGGCTTCAAATTTTTGATGCCCTGCACATAGCATTCCTTTTCCAGGCCCTTACGCAATCCATTGAGGCTGACATGGCCTTTCTCCCCTTTGGGGGTATCCACGCCCTGCTTCAGGATCCGCATATATTCCATCTTGGCCAGCTCCGTGCAGAGCTCATCATCCTTCTGTACGGCCTTGAGGTATTCTTTTTCATTCCCGAACGTGCCGTTCTCCAGCAGAGTCAGGCATCTCGTGACGCCCATATAGGCATTATATTCTTTGCTTGAAAGCGTATAGAAAAGCTCATTTTTCTCATTCTTAGCCATTTTTTGGGAGGGATCGCCCCCCATGTTCAGCATTTCATTGAGCTCCTGCTGGTTTTCCTTCCCTTCGCTGGCGTTCAGCCAATAGCCGCCCTTCAGATCCATGGCAGCACTCAGGATATCCTGTGCCAGCTCCACGCGCTCGCGGCCTCTCTGGCTTTTGGGGACAACGCTCTTCTTGCTCAGGTAGCTGGCTGCTTTCTGCGTCAGAGCATCCAGGCGCGAATGCTTCTCAGCGGGGGAGAGTGCCTGCATTTCCTCAGGGGAGCAAGCCTGCATCGCAGCATGCATTTCTTTGAATTCCGCGCTGTTGTAGAGGGCTGCTTCGGCACTTTCCTGCAGCTTCTGGGAGAGGGACTGCAGCTTCGTGCTGAAAATATCATCATAGTTCTTTTCCTTCGCCCGGCTGCCGCGGACGAGCATTTCCAGACTATCCAGCCGATCTTCCATGCTGCCATGCTTTTCGTTCAGGATCTGCCGGCCTTCTTCTTTCGTGGCTGCTTCCTGCATGGCCTGCGTGGTCTTCACATCCTCCTTCAGCGCGCTCCGCAGTGCTTTGAGCATAGCAGCGTTTTGAGGGGGCAGAGCCGCCGGATCCGCCAGGATGGCATTCATGTCTTTCAGCAGCTGCTGCTGGGCCTTTCCGAAAGCGGAGAGCGCATTCAGATCATCCTCTTCTTTTGTGAAGTTTTTATATCCATCTTCCAGTTTATAGATCTGCAAATTGATATCCAGCAGCTTGCCGTCGCTTTTCATATTGAGCAGCTGCCCGTAGAAATCGCGGTTCAGTATTTTTACTCTTTCTGAGAACAACATAAGCTTTCGTCCTTCCTGTTTTGGGATGGATCCATAGTTTTTGGATGTTATATTCTATATAGGCTATATAGGGCATTTTCGCTAAAAAGGTTTCGGAGGCTGCTGAAATTTTTAAAAAACTATATCTTTTTGGAGGAGCCGCCGCTTTCTGCGCAAAACAGGGCGAGGAAGCCCCTGCCCTGTTTTTTATGCTGCTGTGCTGCAGCTGCCTTTATTTGTTTAGATTGAGCATCTGCGTCTTATTGTGCTGCTGCTGCTGAAAATGCTGCTTCTGCTGCTGATT
>JAUMYD010000151.1 GCA_030528765.1 Bacillota bacterium | reverse complement strand
CAGCCGGGGAGCCCGCTGGCGAAACGGACGCGCCCCTCAGCCGGGGAACCCGCTGGCGAAAAATTTCCATCCACAGGCGGGCTGCAGCGATCCATAGGCCGGCCTGCGATGGAAAAAACCCTGCGGCCCTCCATCCACAAAAAGCAGTTCTCATCAACCTCCCACACACAAAAAATCCACAAGTTATCCACAGGCCCCTGAGAGCGGGCCAAAACAAAAGTAAAGCCAAAGTGCAAAGCCGGACTCTGAAAGGACTTCCTCCGCTGAAAAATTTTTATGGGAAAAAGTCCAGCTAGAAATAGTAATTTTCTGAAAATAGAATTTCTTTTTTTTCAGGAAAGCAGCAGCGAACTCTCTTCCTCACCCTGAACGCAAAAGAACCAACAGCAAAGATTTCTACTTTTCCACAATTTATCCACAGGTTTTGTGGAAAATTTCTCCTCTCTGCCTTCCCCGGGAACGGGCAGGCTCAACGCAGACAGCAAGAGCCAGCGCTGTTCCGCTGGCTCTCCTTCTCGCTATGATCTGCTTACCCAGCCCGGCTACAGAGGTCGCTTCGTGGGCATCCCCGGGCGGCGAGGGTATTTCTCCGGGCAAGGCCCCCTTTTTTCCACACGCAGCAGGCAGCGCTGGTCTCCGCCGGGAAGCTGATACAGCCTGCTCTCCCCCAGGCCGGCGTTCAGCAGGTCCAGCGCATTGGCAGCAGCAGCAACCTCTTCCTCCCAGCCCGCACCCTTATATGCCAGCAAAGTACCGCCCTCCGCCAGCAGCGGCAGCCCATATTCGCAGAGCACATTCAGCGCCGCCAGAGCACGGGCAGTCACCAGTGGGAAACGCTCCCGAAGCGCCGGGTCCCGCCCAGCCTCTTCTGCGCGGGCATTTACCACCTGCAGCTGGGAAAGGCCCAGCTCCGCAGCACATTCTTCCAAAAATACGCACTTCTTCTCTGTGGCCTCCACCAGGGTGATGGGTCGCTCCGGCCGGGCAATGGCCAGCACCAGCCCGGGAAAGCCGCCGCCGCTGCCCAGATCGCAAATCTCGCCGGGCAGGCTGTCCAGCAGCTCCAGCGCCAGCAGGCTGTCCAGATAATGCTTCTCCACAGCCTGCTCCCGCTCTGTGATGGCTGTCAGATTGAACTTGCTGTTTGCCTCCTGCACAAGCTCCCAATGACGGGCCAGACGCGCCCAGGCAAGATCATCCAGACGGATGCCAGCCCGCTCCCCTGTGCTACGCAGAATCTCCTTCATACTTACATTCCCCCCTGTATTCCAGCGCAGTGTTTCACGTGAAACATTCCACTCTCTGCTTCTTTTTCCTGCTGAATCCCTGCTGACCGCCCCTTTCCTGAAAGAAAGGGGCCCAAAGAACTTTAACCTTTGGGCCGCGGCGTGGATCAAAGCTGCCAGCCACGCGCTAAAAGTTTCTTGCTTCTTCTTTTCAAAGAAGAAGGGTTTTATTTATTTCTTTTAAAACCCCAACTTTCTTGAAAGAAAGTTGGACAAAGAACTTTAATACTTGGACTGCGGCGTAGATCACAGCTGCCAGCCACGCGCTAAAAGTTTCTTGCTTCTTCTTTTCAAAGAAGAAGGGTTTATATTTCTTTTTAAAACCGTCCCTTTCTTGAAAGAAAGGGACCCAAAGAACTTTAGTATTTGGATGCTGCTTCTGGTTTCTGTCATTGCGAGGCAGGCAAGCTGTGATTTTGCCTTGGCAAAAGCCAGCTTGGCAACGTGGCAATCCAGAGGGTACCCCCAACTGAAGCAGGGAAAGCGCTAAGATTGCCACGTCGTTTTGCTGGAAGATACTGCGTATCTCCACAGCAAAAACTTCCTCGCAATGACAATAAATCACGCAGCTGCCCAAAAATTAAAAGTTTCTTGCTTCTTCTTTTCAAAGAAGAAGGGTTTTCCCGTTCCCGAGGCCGCTGGGGAGCGATGTTTCACGTGAAACAGGGCTTCAATGGCCGTGGCGTTTCAACTCCACCAGCAGCACGGCCACATCCGCCGGGCTCACGCCGCTGACCCGGGAAGCCGCACCCAAAGAAAGGGGCCTCGCGGACTGAAGCCGCTGTCTGGCCTCGATAGAAAGCCCCTGCAGCTGCAAAAAATCCAGATCAGGCGGGATCAGCCGCCGTTCCAGATCATCAAAACGCTGCACCTGTTCCTGCTGTTTTTTGATATAGCCTGCGTATTTCACAGCCACCTCCACCTGCTCCGCACCGTTCCCCGGCAGAGGAGCCGGGGCCGGGGAAAGGGCAGCTATACGCCCATAATCCAGCTCCGGACGGCGCAGCAGAGCGGCCAGGCTCAGATCCCCGCCCGCTGACAAACCCAATTCTGCCAGGAGGGCAGAGGAGGCATGGCTCTTCTCCAGACGCTGGATCTCCGCTTCAACCTGGGATCTCTTCTCATAGAATTGTGCAGCCCTCTCCGGCAGGACCAGACCCTGCCGGATACCCAGCTCTGTCAGGCGCAGATCCGCGTTATCCTGCCGCAGCAGCAGCCGATACTCCGCCCGGCTGGTGAAGAGGCGGTAAGGCTCTTCCACGCCCTTTGTCACCAGATCATCGATCATCACACCCAGATAGGAATCCCCACGGGTAAAAAGCAGGGGCTCGCGCCCCAGCTCCCGGGCGGCAGCGTTGGCCCCGGCCACCAGGCCCTGGCCCGCTGCCTCCTCATAGCCGCTGCTGCCGTTCAGCTGACCGGCGCAGAAAAGACCGGGCTGCTGCCGATGCTCCAGACTGGGCTGCAGCTGCCGTGGATCCAGGCAATCGTATTCAATGGCATAAGCCGGGCGAAGGATCCGCACCCGCTCCAGCCCGGGGATCGTCCGCAAAAAGGCCAGCTGCACATCCTCCGGCAGAGAGGTGCTCATGCCCTGCACATAGTATTCCTCAGAATGCTCCCCCTCCGGCTCCAGAAAAAGCTGGTGGCTCGTCCGCTCGGGGAAGCGCACGATCTTATCCTCCACAGAGGGGCAATAGCGGGGGCCTACCCCCTGGATGCGCCCACTATAGAGGGGAGTAAGATGCAGATTTTCCCGGATGATGCGGTGGGTCTCCTCCGTGGTGTTGGAAAGCCAGCAGGGGATGGAGGGACGCTCGTATTGACCGGGCTTTGTCAGGAAGGAGAAGAAAAGTCCTGCTTCCCCGTCCTGCCGCTGGGTGCGGGAAAAATCGATGCTATCCCTGTGTATCCGGGCCGGGGTCCCCGTCTTGAAACGGCCCATGGGCCAGCCCTGGGCCTGCAGCCAGCGGGCCAGCGCCAGCGAGGCCGGGTGCCCCACCGGACCGGAGACCTGCTCGCTGGGGCCGATCAGCACCTTCCCGTTCAGATAGGTGCCTGCACAGATCACCACCTGGCGGCATTCCACCCGGCGCCCATCCGCGAGCAGCACCCCGCTGATGCCCTGCGCATCCCGGAGCAGCTCCGCTGCCTCCCCCTCCAGCAGATCAAGACCGGCCTGCGCCAGCAGGCGCTCCCGCATCAGACGCTGATACAGCTCCTTATCGATCTGCGCACGCAGGGCGCGGACTGCCGGGCCCTTGCTGGTGTTCAGCATACGGATCTGGATCTGTGCCGCATCGGTGATCTCCCCCATTGCGCCGCCCAGGGCATCCACCTCCCGCACCACGATGCTCTTTGCCGGGCCGCCGATGGCCGGATTGCAGGGTGCCAGCGCCAGATACTCCAGCTCCAGGCTGATCAGCAGCGTCCGCACACCCATGCGCGCCGCTGCCAGTGCCGCCTCACAGCCCGCGTGACCTCCACCGATCACTACTACCCCATATGCTCCTGTCGCTTCTTGTATGATCATAAACCGTTCCTTCTGCCAAACAGATTTTTTGCATGCCAAGAACTCCCCACTGCCGGGGAGTCATCCATCGTAAACTGTCTATTTCTCCCTGCCTGCCCGAAAATCCTTTTTTAAATGCCCTGCCACCCCTCCTTCCGGAAAATATGACAGTCCTGAGAAAAATCAAACCCCTTCTTTTCTTGAAAGAAAAGAAGCAAGAAACTTTTAATGGGCTGCGCCGGCTCTGATTCACGCCGCCGCCCAAATATTAAAGTTTTTGCTGCCGCTTTTTTCAAAAAGCGGCGGTTTTAAAGAAAACCTAAAACCCTTCTTCTTTGAAAAGAAGAAGCAAGAAACTTTTAACGGGCTTCGCCGCCTTCGCTCCACGCCGCAGCCCAGATACTAAAGTTCTTTGGGTCCCTTTCTTTCAAGAAAGGGACGGTTGTAAGAGACAAAACCCTTCTTCTTTGAAAAGAAGAAGCAAGAAACTTTCAGCATTTGGTCGGCAGCTCTGCTCCCCGCCGCCGCCCAAATACCAAAGTTCTTTGGGCCACTTTCTTTCAAGAAAGGGGCGGTTGTAAGAGACAAAACCCTTCTTCTTTGAAAAGAAGAAGCAAGAAACTTTTAACATTTGGTCGGCAGCTCTGCTCCCCGCCGCCGCCCAAATACCAAAGTTCTTTGGGCCCCTTTCTTTCAAGAAAGGGGCGGTTGTAAGAG
>JAUMYD010000150.1 GCA_030528765.1 Bacillota bacterium | reverse complement strand
TCGTGCTGGCCGGTCTCGTCGATTTCGACGCGGAGCGCGCGCGTCTGCAGAAGGAACGCGAGAAGCTGGCCGTCGACGAGGCGAAGCTTGCGAAGAAGCTTTCGAACCAGGGCTTCCTGGCAAAGGCTCCTGCAGACGTGGTGGAAAAGGAACGCGCCAAGGAAGGGGAATACCAGACCAAGCTGGCCTCTCTCCGGGAGCATCTGGAGCTCTTCAAATAAGATGGATTATCAGGAAGCATTGGCCCGGCTGCACAGCCTGACTTCCTTCGGTATTCGGCCGGGTCTGGAACGGATCGAAGAATTGCTGCGGCGTCTGGGGGCTCCCCAGCGCCGCATCCCCCGCTACATTCATGTGGCCGGCACCAACGGCAAGGGCTCTGTCAGCGCCATGCTGGACAGCATCAGCCGCGCTGCCGGGCTGCGTACAGCGCTTTTCACCTCGCCCCATCTGCATAGCCATGCAGAGCGTTATCGGGTGGATGGAGCACCCATTTCGGAGGGGGATTTTGTTCGTCTCTTTGGACAGGTGCTGGCTGCCATCCAAAGCATGCAGGCGGAGGGCTGGGAAAGCCCCACGGAATTTGAAGCCGCCACCGCCCTGGCCTTCCTGCACTTCGCGGAAGCAGAAGCAGAACTGGCTGTGATCGAAGTGGGGCTGGGTGGCGACATGGACAGCACCAATGTGATCGAAAGCAAGCTGCAGCTCATCACCAACATCGGCATGGATCATATGGCTTACCTGGGAAACAGCATCCCGGAGATCGCCCGCTGCAAGGCAGGGATCATCAAGCCCCACTCGCAGGTTCTGACGGCGGCGGAGGGAGAAGCCCTTCCCGTGATCGAAGAGGTCTCTGTGGCTCAGGATTCCCGGCTTTTCCGGCTGGGGCGGGATATCCGTCTTTTTCCCGGGGAGCTTTCTCCGGAAGGTTCTTCTTTTTCCCTGGAGCTGGAGGGAAAAAAATATGAGAATTTGTTTTTGCCCCTGCTGGGGCGGCATCAGCTGGCCAACGCTGCTCTGGCGGTGGCTGCCGCCCAGCTGGCAGGCTTTTCGGAAGAGGCCATTCGTCGGGGCCTGGCTGCTGTGCGCTGGCCCGGGCGGCTGGAGCTGCTTTCCTCCGATCCCATGGTGTTGCTGGACGGCGCGCACAACGCACCGGCGGCGCAGGTTCTGGCCCAGGCCTTGCAGGACTATTGGCCGGGGAAAAAGATCCTCTGCCTTATGAGTATGCTGGCGGATAAGCAGCAGCAGGAGGCTCTGGCACCTTTGCTGCCCCTTTTCAGCCGGGTGCTCGTCACCAGCTCCCCCTATTCTTCCCGGCAGGGGGAATGGCAGCAGCTGGCCACGCTCTGCCGGGCCGGCGGCGTTCCTGCGGATTGTATGGAGGACAGGCAGGAGGCCTGCGAAACGGCACTGCGGCTGTTGAGGGAAGGTGCGTATGAGCTGCTGCTGCTCTGCGGCTCCCTTTATCTGCTGGGAGAGCTGCGGCCCTGCCTGCAGCTGCTGCTGCAGGAGCCAGGCTTCCGAAAGGACGCGAAATCCGGCGAAGATAAATCCTTTCTTTTTGGCAGGAAATAGCAGGGGAGTAGAGAAATTAAATTAGATGTAAGCAATATATCTTGCGCTAAAGGATGGGTGCTATGGTCAATAAGTGGTCGACAGCTTTAGCCAATAAGCCAACGGTATTATATGAAAAAAGCCTGCGTTCCGGGCAGAACATCCATTTTGACGGCAATGTGGTCATTTTGGGGGATGTAAACCCGGGGGCGGAGATCGTGGCCGGTGGCCATATCCTGGTCATGGGGTCTCTGCGGGGTTTGGTGCATGCAGGGGCGCTGGGGGATGAGGATGCCACGGTTACGGCGCTTTATTTCGCCCCTACCCAGCTGCGCATTGCCTCCCACATCACCCGCCCACCGGACGGCAGTGTGGAGGAGGGCTCCAAGCCGCCGGAATATGCCCGGATCAAAAATGATATGGTCGTGATCGAGGAGTATCAGCCGCCACGTTAAGCGATTCCGCGGCTGCTATGATAGAACTATTGGCCCGCCGCAGCTCCCGCTGCATCGGGCTACCGCTAGGAGGATACAGAATGGGCAAAGTTATCGTCATCACCTCCGGTAAAGGTGGCGTGGGCAAAACCACCACCACTGCCAATGTGGGGACCGCCCTGGCTATGCTGGGCAAAAAAATCGTTATGGTGGATACGGATATCGGCCTGCGCAACCTGGATGTGGTGCTGGGCCTGGAAAACCGTATCGTTTATGATCTGGTGGATGCGGTTCGTGGGAACTGCCGCCTGAAGCAGGCTCTGATCAAGGATAAGCGCCTGGAGAATCTTTATCTTCTGCCTGCTGCGCAGACCAAAGATAAGACTTCCGTGACTACGGACCAGATGATGGAGCTGTGCGGTAAGCTGAAAGAGGAATTTGATTTTGTCGTGATCGACTGCCCTGCAGGCATTGAGCACGGCTTCAAGAATGCGATCGCCGGCGCGGAGGAGGCTATCGTGGTTACCACGCCGGAGGTTTCCGCTGTGCGTGATGCAGACCGCATCATCGGCTTGCTGGAAGCAGCCGGAATCACCGAGCCCCGCCTGATCATTAACCGGATCCGTACCAATATGGTAAAGACCGGGGATATGATGGGTGTGGATGATATTTTGGATATTCTCGCTGTTGATCTGCTGGGGATCGTCCCGGATGATGACGCTATCGTTGTCTCCACGAATAAGGGTGAACCCACTGTCTTCGATGATAATTCCCGGCCGGGTCTGGCTTTTCGCAATATTGCCCGCCGGCTCAATGGGGACGAGGTTCCTTTGATGAATCTGGAAGAGAAGCGCAGCTTCTTTAGCCGGATGAAGGCCATGTTCAAATCCGAATAGGAGGTGTTGAGATGGGCTTTACCTCTATGTTAGGGCGTTTTTTTGGTCGGGATGATGAGGCTTCTCTTTCCAAAACCATGGCTAAGGAGCGGCTGCGCCTGGTTCTGGTGCATGACCGTTTGGATATGTCCGAAACCATGATGGAAGAGCTGCGCACAGATCTGATTGCCACCATCGGAAAATACATGGAGATTGATCAGGAGGCACTGGAGGTCTCCCTTTCCCGGGATGATGATGGTGTTGCACTGGTTGCCAATATCCCGGTGAAAAATGTGAAACGCCAGGTGGGCTAGGAGCCACCGGCTGCCGGACTTCTGGTCCTGGCTCGATTCGGAGTATGCTAGTATCAGGGCAGGGCGTATAACCCTGCCCTTTCTTTTGTTTTTTTGCAAATTTTACTACAGGTGATACCATGCTGATCGACATGCATACGCATTTTTTTAAAGAGCAGGCTGCTGCGAAGATATTGGCCCGACTCACGGCCTGCAGCGGCTTTACCCCCTGCACTGATGGGACCTGCCGGGACACCTGGCGCATCTCCCGGGAGGCCGGCTATGATCACGCGTTGGCCCTGCCTATCGCTACCAGGCCTTCCCAGCAGCAGCAGCTGAATGATTTTATGGCTGCGGTGAACCATAGCTGCGGGGAGCATATCCTTTGCTTCGGCTCAGTTCACCCCGCTGCTGCGGATCTGGAGGCAGAGCTGCAGCGCATCAAAGCACTGGGGCTGCTGGGTGTGAAATTCCATCCCCAGTATCAGGAGGTTTATATTGATGACCCCCGGGTAGAGCGGATGATCCGCCTGGCTACAGAGCTGGGCTTGCCGCTGATTTTCCATGCCGGGGATGACCCTGGTCTGCCGCCGCCGCTTTATGCATCGGTGGAGCGCATCTCCCGGCTGCTGGAGCGGCTGGAGGATCTGCCGGAAATGCGTTTGATCGCCGCGCATATGGGCGGCTACCGGGAGTGGGATGCAGTGGAAGCCCTTCTGCTGGGGAGAAATCTTTATTTCGATACAGCCTTTGTTTTTGGCCTGGCAGAGCGGGAACAGATCCTTCGCATCATAGAAGGGCATGGCTGGCAGCGCATCCTGCTGGGCAGTGATTGCCCCTGGCAGCACCCGGCAGAGGCTCTGGCCGGGCTGAGGCAGCTGGATCTGCCGGAGCTGCAGTTCCGTGCTATTGCCGGAGAAAATGCCGCCGCCCTTTTAGGCTTGGCGGCCGGAAAATAAGCTGGAGGAAGAGTATGTATCTGAAAGGCATCGAGCTGCTGGGCTTCAAATCTTTTTCCGGGAAGACAAAGGTCAGCCTGGAGCCGGGGATCTCCTGCATTGTGGGGCCGAATGGCAGCGGCAAAAGCAATATCGTGGATGCGCTGCGCTGGGTCCTGGGCGAGCAAAGCGCTCGCTCCATCCGGGGCGGGAAAATGGAGGATGTGATCTTCTCCGGCAGCAAAAAGCGGCGCGCCCTGGGCATGGCGGAGGTCTCCATTCTGCTGGATAACAGTGATGGCTATTTATCCCTGCCCTTCAGCGAGATCAGCGTCAGCCGCAGAGCTCTGCGGGGCGGCGGCAGTGAATATTATATCAATGAGCAGCCCTGCCGTCTGAAGGATGTGCGGGATCTCTTTGTGGATACAGGTGTGGGCG